>NZ_PDJI01000001.1 GCF_002563695.1 Georgenia soli
AGCAGCGCGGCGGCGTCTACGGCACCGCTCAGCAGATGGCCTCCTGCCTGACCAACCGGCAGGTTGCCGCCTGGGTCACCCCCCAGGGGCCGGCCGACCACCGGCCGCACTTCGATCCCGCGGCGTTCGTCGCCGACGGTGGCACCCTGTACAGCCTGTCCAAGGAGGGCCGTGGCACCGCCGGCCCACTCGTGACCGCGCTGACCGTCGCCGTCGTCGAGGCCGCCGAGGAGCTCGCCGTCCACTCACCCGGCGGGCGCCTGACCACGCCACTGCTGGCCGTGCTCGACGAGGCCGCGAACGTGTGCCGGTGGCGAGAGCTGCCGAACCTCTACAGCCACTACGGCTCCCGCGGGATCGTCATCATGACGATCCTGCAGTCCTGGTCCCAGGGCACCGACGTCTGGGGGGAGTCGGGCATGAAGAAGCTCTGGTCCGCCGCGAACGTGAAAGTTTACGGCGGCGGCGTCTCCGAAGCTGCCTTCCTCGAAGACCTCTCCCGCATCGCCGGCGACTACGACCGCCAGGCCTCCTCCGTGTCCTACGGGCGCGGGCACCGCACCGTCTCCCAGCAGCTGCACCGCGAACGCATCCTCGACGTCGCCGACCTCGCCGCGATGCCCAAGGGCCGCGCCCTCGTCCTCGCCTCCGGCTCCCGCCCCACGCTGATCCGCACCCAGCCCTGGATGACCGGCCCGCACGCCGAGGCCGTGCGCGCCTCCATCAAGGCCCACGACCCCCAGGCGGCCCGCACCATCGTCGACGCCGAGCGCGAGCTCGCCGTCGTCGACAAGACCCCGAACCCGGTCCCGGCACTGTAATAGGGAGAACCGTGATGACCGACGTGCTGAACGGCTGGGACGAGGCCGAAGACCTCATCGACGCCCGCACCGAGCACGCGGGTGACGAAGCAGCGAAGCCGGAGGAGCCCACCCTCTACTACGGCTCCGTCGACGACTTCGTGCGCGAATACCTCCGCCACCTCTACCGCCGCCGCGTCGGCCCGAACACCTCCGCCAAATGGGCCTCGGAATGGTGGCGCCACCCCGAGGCCATCGTCCGCCTCGAAGCCCTCTGGCGAGCCTGGGAACACCTCCGCCTCGACCCCGCCACCGGCATGAGCGTCTGGTTGCGAGACCACGCCGACTACCACATGGGCGTCCTGCTCTCCGCAGAGGGTCCCTTCAAGAAGTCCCAGGACGAGAACCGTGACGGCGAACCATTGCCGTACACCCCGCCGCCAGCCGGATTGTTCCTGGACGAACGTCCGGAGTCAGCGCAGTGAGTGCGTACTTCTCGTGATCACTGACATTGTCAGTTCTGACCGGTAGACCACTCGGTAGGAGAAACGATCCGAGTGTGTGCCAAGCTGCCTCTAGAGGAACTTGGCAGCGAGGGGGCACATCCTGCTCGTTCAAGCTGCATGATGCTGTCGCTAACGCGGTTGACGCTCAGCGTTGATTGGAGCTGCGCTGAGACGCTCGACCATCTCGACGATCAGGGGATCGTCCCCGGCACCTTCGTGCACGTCCATGGCATCCGCCACCAAGGATGCCGCAGCCGTAGATACTCGGGCTGCGATGCCGAGTTCGTCCGCGAGCTTGACCGCGGCTCCAAGGTCTTTATGGGCAATAGCGAGTGATCCGCCGCTTACGTAGTTCGCCCGCCATGCGAGAGGGACCCGATGCTGAAGAGCCCAGGATGCCCCGCTCGAAGTAGAGACTACGTTGACGATGGTGTCGGGATCGAGCCCTGCCTTGGCGCCAGCTACGACCATCTCCGCAGCCGAGGCAAGAGCGGTGAAGTACATCGCTTGATTGATCACTTTCATCGTTGCCCCGAGGCCAGCGGTGCCTCCAACAACGACCGGGGATCCCATGGCTTCAAACGCTGGCATCACGACAGCAACCGCCTCATCGGAACCAGCGACCATGATCGTGAGGGTGCCGTTGGCTGCGCCCTCGACGCCGCCGCTGACGGGTGCGTCGACCACATGAAACTCGCCGGAGGCTCTTTCGGCGACCTCACGGACGAACGAGGGCGAGAGACTGCTCATGCTCACGAGCACGAGATCCCGATGTGCCCCCTCGGCGACGCCTTCTGGGCCCCAGATGGCACGTTCCGCCTGCGCATCGTTGACAACCATGACGATGACGATCTGGGATCGTGTAGTCAGATCTGCGGCAGACTCCGCAGGTGCCGCCCCAATCTCCCGAAGGCGGTCCCGAATGTCGGGTCGTGGATCGAAGCCGAGCACACGGTGCCCAGCCTCCACTAGTCGACGGGCCATGTGCTGACCCATGTTGCCCATACCGATGACTCCGATGTCCACGGCGCTCTCCTCTTCCTAAACCTGGCGCTACTGCGCGGTCCATCCGCCGTCGACGAGCAGATGGTGGCCGGTGACTAGATCGGCACCGTCGGACACCAAGTAGAGGACCGCAGCCGCCACCTCCTCGGTGCGTCCGAGACGTCCGATCGGGATGCGTCGCATCACCTCGTCGGCGATCTGCGGATCCTGGAACATCTCACGCGCAAGAGGGCTGTCGATGAAGGTCGGGCCCACGGAGTTAACCCTGATCGAGTGAGGTGCCCATTCGAGCGCAAGGACGCGGGTCATGGCCACGAGGCCGCCCTTGCTCGCCGCGTACACGGCACGCTTGTAGAAGCCGACCTCACCGATCTGCGAGGAAAGGTTGACGATCCGACCAGGGCGTCCGAGCTCGATCATCCGCCTAGCCGCGGCTTGCGCCATGAAGAAGCTCGAGCGGAGGTTCAGGTCGAGAACGGCATCCCAGGACGCCTCGGTGACGTCGGTCGCCGGCTGCTGGATGTTCGTGCCCGCGCTATTCACGAGGATCTCGACTGGCCCCAGCGCAACCTCGACCTCGCTGACAAGGTCAGATAATGCGCTGGTTTGCAATACGTCGGCGGCGAACGGCGTCACCGAGCCATCGAGCGGGCTCGAGGCCTCGGCAACGGCCTGCAAACGGTCCGCATCGCGACCGACGGCAGCGACGTGGGCACCTGCCTCCGCGAGCGCGAGTGCAATGTGCTCACCGAGCCCTCGGCTGGCGCCCGTGACGATCGCCACGCGACCGTCGATCCGGAACGACGGTAGATAGGTCATTGGACTGCTCCTGGGTCAGATCGTCTTCGGTCCGCTCTGGTCCGGATGCTGCTCAGTCGAACAACTTCCCCGGGTTGAGTACGCCGGCGGGGTCGAACGCACGCTTAAGGTCCCGCGCGACCGAAGCTGCGCCCTCGTCGAGCAAGCCGATGTAGGGCTTGCGAGCGAGTCCGGAGCCGTGGTGGTGGGAGAGTTCTCCACCATTGGCGAGAGTGGTCGTCATCGCGACCTTCCAGATCTCCTCGATGCGTTCCGCGGCGGTCCGATTGTCGGTTGTGTGCCCGAGGAGGATCACGTACAGGGACGTGCCTTGGTTGTAGATGTGGGAGAAGTGGCCGAGGACCTCGTCGGCGAGCGGAGCGAGCGCGCCGGTAAGGGCGTCATAAATGGCAGCAATCTCGCTCCAACGGCCCGCGATCTCGATCGTCTCGGCATAGCCGCCCGAGGCGTTGAGGTAAGACTCAACCGTAGAGAAGTCATAGCGGCGACCCAGCCAGCCTTCGACGGGCTCCGCACCCAATGATTTGGCGCCGAGGTCTCCGATGAGTTCGATGGCTGCGGCGTGCTCCGCCCGGGCCACGGAGTCGATTCCTTCGTTGCCGAGAAACAGGACAGGTAGGCCCAGGTCGTCGCGACCCGTAGCGTGACGCGCCTCGGTCTCGTCGTAGAGGCGGACGAGAGACGGTCGCAGGCCCGACTGTGCAAGCGTGCGGATCGCGTCGATGCCGGCCCGCACCGACGGCAGTGTGAAGGCCTCGACGATGGAGGTTTCCGGGACCGGGAAGATCTTGAGGACGACCTCGGTGATGACGCCCAGCGTTCCCTCCGAGCCGATGAAGATCTGACGAAGATCGGTACCTACAGCTGCGCGCGGGCGCGCCTCGAGCTTGACGGTCCGACCGTCGGCGAGGACGACGGTGTAGCCGACGACGAGGTCCTCGATGCCGCCGTAGCGCGACGACAGCTGACCAGTTGCGAAGGTGGCGACCCAACCGCCGGCTGACGAGCGGTTCAGCGACTGCGGGGAATGGCCGAGAGTGAAACCCTGCTCGCGCACATACGCCTCGAGGTCGTCGCCCCGGACCGCGGCGGGCACGGTAACCGTATGGTTGATCGCGTCGATGACGGGCGTTCCGGTCAGGCCGGTGACATCGAGAAGGATGCCACCGCGCGACGGCAGCGGCTGTCCGGTGACAGAAGACCCGAGAGCTCGAGTCGTGACCGGCACTCCTCGCTTCGAGGCGTAGCGAAGCACTGCAGCCACATCGTCGACGGCCTTGACCTTGACCGCGATGTCCGGCATGTGATCGTGCTCGTCGAGCTGCGCCTTCTTAGCCGCAAGCGGCCACCAGTCGTGGCTGTAGGGCTCGAGCTCGACGGTCGCTGTGATCAACTGATCGGCGGAAACGACGTCCTGCAGATCGCTGCTGAGCTGCGCGAGGGCGTCAGTAGTTGCGAGAGGAGAGTTCGACATTGAAAGCCTAACGTCGGTTTACAGATAACTGAATATTGCTGTGTGCGGGCGGCGCTGTCAAGCGCGCCGGCAAGGGCTCGCGCATCATGCGGCGCCCTCAAGTCACCTCTTCGCCTAGGTCACCCACTCTCGAATCAGCAATTTACAGTAGTCTGTATAAACCGCTACGGTTGGTGGCGGCACTCACTACCAGAGACGACCTTGGGGAGACTGATGAACCGCAAAGCCAGTCAGGCCACCGTCGATGTAGGCGCTGCAATGCGCGCGACGCAAGGGAGGGGCAGCCGATGACCCTCCCTATTGCAATCACCATCGGCGACCCTGCAGGCATCGGGCCGGAACTCAGCCTCCGCGTCGCTGCGGATGCAGATTTCCAACCTGACGTCCCGGTCCTCCTGATCGGGTCCGCCGAGGTCCTGCAGCGCGTGGCGGGCGCCGTCGGCCTAAACGTTTCCGTCTGCGTCGTCGCAGACCCTTCCGAGGCCGCTCGGAAGCCCGGGGTCGCGTACGTTCTCGACGTGCCAATGGACGGTGTAAGCACCATCACCCCGGGCCAGGTCACGGCCGCAAACGGAGCTGCCGCTGTCGCGGCCATCGAGCGAAGTGCGGAACTGGCTCTCGCTAGCCAGATCCTCGGCACAGTGTCGGCACCGGCCAACAAGGAAGCGTTTAACGCCGCCGGGCACCACTACGAGGGCCAGACCGAGATCTACGCGGCACTGACGAATACGACCGCCTTTCACACGCTTCTCATCGGTGGTCCGCTGCGAGTCAGCCTCGTCAGCGCCCACTGCTCGATGCTAGAAGCCATCCGGCGCGTCCGTGCCGATCGCGTCGAGCGCATCGTCGGCGAGATGCACGAGGCCCTCCGCAACGGGTTCGGGATCGCGACCCCGCGCATCGGTGTGGCGGGTCTCAACCCGCACGCCGGCGAAAATGGCGTGTTCGGGCGGGAGGAGATCGACGAACTCGCTCCGGCGATCGCCCGGCTGCGCAATAGGGGAATCGATGTGAGCGATCCTCTCGCGTCTGACAGCCTCTTCGCAGCGCACGAGGCTGGCCGGTACGACGCGGTCCTCGCTATGTACCACGACCAGGGCACCATCCCGCTCAAGCGCTTCGGCTACGTGTCCTACTCGGCTGGCCTTCCCATCACGCGTACGACCGCAGGCCACGGCACCGCCTTTGACATCGCATGGAAGGGCATCGCAAACCCCGAACTCCTCTCGCGAGCGACAAAGATCGCCGTCGACCTGGGAACCCGACGCCTCGCCACGGAGCGTGCATGAAGCTTGCGCGAGTCGCCGTCCTCGCGGACGACTTAACCGGCGGCGCCGCCATTGCGGGTGAGATCGCCCGCGACCTCGAGCGGATCGTTGAGGTCCACAGCGGGGCACCACCCGAGGACCCATCGGGGCTCGTCGTCGTCGAGACCGGGAGCCGGTATCTTCCACCCGAGGCTGCCCGCGCCCGGGTGCAGCACGAAGTTGCCAGCCTGCACTCTCGCGGCGCCGACATCCTCATGAAGAAGGTCGACAGCACGCTCAAAGGGAACGTTGCTGTCGAACTTGCCGCATTCGTAGCTTCCGTCCCTGGCCCGGTCGTCGTGGCGCCGGCATGTCCGGCCGTCGGCCTCCGCATTGTCGACGGCATGCAACAACGCCCCATGGGCGCCGGCACAGACGTCCTTGCGACACTTGAGTCCGCTGTACGCGAGACTGTTGACCTGCTGCGACTCGACGATGTTCGGGCCGGAAGTACACGAATCGCTGATGTGATCGCAAAGGCATCAAGTCGCGTCATTCTGTCGGATGCGACGAGCGATGAGGACCTCCGTTCCGTCGTCCATGGCGCCATCGCGGCCGGCGTTCGCTTCTTCGCCGGTACTTACGGGCTGGGGGCTGCCCTCGCTGACGCCACCGGACCAAACCTCCTGCCCGTACGGAATGCCTCGGAGCTTAAGGCCGACCGCATCCTCGTCGTCATCGGCTCCGCCAACCCGGTGACCGACACCCAGCGCAAGGTGCTCAAGGCCTTCGGCGCGAAGGAGTTACTCCTAGACGTGCCGGCCCTATTGCGGGACGCCGCCACCGAACACGGGAGGTTGCTTGATGAGGTCCGCGCGTCAAGCGCGTCCGTGGTCATTGTCCACACTGGGGCTCGAGATTCAGAACGAGCGGTGCGCACACTACGAGACGCTGCGGGCTGGAGCGAACGTGATCTTGCCAACGTCATCGCGCCGCCGCTCGTCGACGCAATACGGGCAATGTCATCTGCTGGGGTGTACTTCGTCGGCGGAGAGACAACGGGCGCGGTAGCCGAACTGCTCGGATGGTCCACGTTCGCAGTCGTCGATGAAGTGACCCCGGGTGTGCCACTAGCCATCGCTCAAGGTGCACCCAACCCTTTCATCCTCACGAAGCCGGGAGCGTTCGGTGACCCCGATGCATTAGTCGTCGCTATCCAGCGCATGCTCGCTAGTGCGTCCTCTCCGAGGGCTGCGCACTCGTCGGCTGGACGCTGATTCAAACTCAATACCGAAGTTCTATCGCTACCCCTTCCAGGAGCCGACTTCATGGAATCCGCCGTCACCGTCCGTCCCAGCGAACTTGAGATCCGCAACGGTGAGGAGCCGGCCGGTGTCGGCAACTTTGACACGCCGGCCCTGGAGATGGCGAAACGGATCGGCGTCCCGCGAGAAGGTCGGGATGGTGAGCGGCTCGTCGCCGCCACGCCCGCCACCGTGCAGAAAATCCTCAAACTCGGCTACGACGTCGTTGTCGAGCACGGCGCCGGAACGGCGGCGACCTTCGCCGACGATGACTACGTCGAGGCCGGCGCCCGGGTCGTCCCCCTAGACGAGGTTTGGGGAAGCGACGTCGTGGTCGCAGTCCATGCGCCCGACGACCGGCGGCTCGGGCTTCTACGCGAAGGTGCGGTCCTTGTCGCACAACTATGGCCAGGCGCTCACCCGGACCTCGTGACAACGCTCGCCGAGCGTGGCGTCACCGCCCTCGCACTCGATGCCGTGCCACGTATCTCGCGCGCCCAGGCGCTCGACACGCTGTCAACCATGTCCAACGTCGCCGGCTACCGCGCGGTCATCGAGGCCGCCGCAGAGTACCCGGGCATGTTCACAGGCCAGGTCACCGCTGCCGGAAAGATCCCGCCCGCGAACGTGTTCGTCATCGGCGGTGGCGTTGCCGGGCTCGCGGCGATCGGCACGGCTTCGTCGCTGGGCGCGTCCGTGCGCGCGTTCGACGTGCGCCCTGAGGCCGGTGAGCAGATCGAGTCCATGGGCGCCACGTTCGCCCACTTTGCCGCCGGCCAGCAGGAGGTCAGCGGCGACGGGTACGCCCGCGAGCTCGGCGCCGGCCAGGAGGCAGCGACCCTGCGCCTGTACGCGGAAGAGACAGCGCGGGCCGACATCGTCATCACCACCGCATTGGTGCGCGGTAAGGCGCCGCGGACGATCACATCCGAGATGATCGCGCAGATGAAGCCGGGCTCCGTCATCGTCGACCTCGCCGCCTCCGGCGGCGGCAACGCTGAGGGCACCGTGCCGGGCCAGCGCATCGTCACGGACAACGACGTCGTCATCCTCGGCTACACCGACTTGCCCAGCCGAATGCCGGCCCAAACCTCGCAGCTGTACGGCACTAACATCGTGCACCTCATGGGCCTGCTCACCCCCGGCAAGGACGGGCAGGTCATGCTCGATCTCGAGGACCCGGTGCAGCGCGGCATGACCATCGCGCACGACGGCGCGGTGCTCTGGCCGCCGCCACCCGTGCAGGTATCGGCGGCGCCCGCCGCCGATGTGGCGCCCACGAAGAGCGGTGAGGAGCTCGCCGCCGAGGCGGCGGCAGCCACCGTCGCGAAGGCCCGCACCCGGGGCATCCGCAACACGGTCCTAGCCGGTCTGGGCTTCTTGCTCGCGACGTTGGCGATGACGATCGGTGCCGAGGAGTTCCTCGTGCCCTTCACGGTGTTCGCGCTTGCGGTCGTCATCGGCTTCTACGTGATCTCGAACGTGAGCCACTCGCTGCACACCCCGCTGATGGCCCAGACCAACGCCGTCTCCGGCATCATCCTCGTCGGCGCTCTTCTGCAGCTCGGCAACTCTAACCCCGTCGTGACCGTGTTGGCCTTCGTCGCCGCCGCCGTGGCGAGCATCAACATCTTCGGTGGCTTCCTCGTCTCCCGCCGCATGATCAACATGTTCCGGAAGGACGCGTGACGTGCTGACCCACCTCGCCCAGGCTGTCTACGTCGTCGCGGCCCTCCTGTTCATCCTGTCCCTCGGCGGCCTGTCCAAACAGGCCACCGCCAAGCGGGGTGTCACGCTCGGCATGACTGGGATGGCGCTCGCCCTCGTCGCAACCGTTGTCCTCGCGCTCGACCAGTCCCAGCGCCCCGTCGGCGTCACGCTCGGCTTGATCGTCGCCGTCTTCGCCATCGGCGCGGCAGTCGGCACCTGGCGCGCCCGCACGGTCGAGATGACCCAGATGCCCGAGCTCATCGCGATCCTGCACTCTTTCGTCGGCCTCGCAGCGGTCGCCGTCGGCTTCAACTCCCACCTCACCGCCCAGGCCGAGGGCCACCTCGACGGCGTGCATGGCACCGAGGTGTTCATCGGTGTGCTCATCGGCGCCGTCACCTTCACCGGCTCGATCGTGGCCTACCTCAAGTTGAGCGCGCGGATGAAGGCGGCGCCGAGCATGCTGCCCGGACGTAACTGGCTCAACCTCACCGCCCTGGCCGTGTGTGCCGTCCTGCTGGTTTGGTACCTGGGGAGCGGGTCGCTGCTGCCGCTGGCGGTCATGACCGTGATCGCATTGGGGCTCGGCTTTCATCTCGTGGCCGCGATCGGTGGCGGCGACATGCCCGTCATCGTCTCGATGCTCAACTCCTACTCGGGGTGGGCCGCCGCGGCCGCCGGGTTCATGCTCGGCAACACTTTGCTCCTGGTCACCGGCGCCCTCGTCGGTGCCTCGGGTGCGATCCTCAGCTACATCATGTGTCAGGCCATGAACCGGTCGTTCGTCTCCGTCATCCTTGGTGGGTTTGGGGCCGACGGCGGCTCGGTTACGGCGTCGTCCGGCGCGGATGGCGAGCACCGCGAGATCGATGCCGACCAGGCGGCCGAAATCCTCAAGGCGGCCCGGTCGGTGATCATCACGCCCGGCTACGGCATGGCCGTCGCCAAGGCGCAGTACCCGGTGGCCGAACTGGTCTCCCGGCTTCGGGTGCAGGGCGTGAAGGTGCGGTTCGGCGTGCATCCCGTGGCCGGCCGCCTGCCCGGGCATATGAACGTGCTGCTGGCCGAAGCCAAGGTGCCCTACGACATCGTGCTCGAGATGGACGAGATCAACGACGACTTCGAGGAGACCGACGTCGTCCTCGTCATCGGTGCCAACGACACCGTCAATCCGGCCGCGTTCGAGGATCCGAACAGCCCCATCGCCGGCATGCCGGTGCTCAATGTCTGGGATTCTCGGCAGGTCATCGTGTTCAAGCGCTCCATGGCCACCGGGTACGCCGGCGTGCAGAATCCGCTGTTCTTCCGCGAGAACACCGCGATGCTGTTCGGCGACGCGAAGGACCAAGTCGAGAAGATCGTGCAGGCCCTGACTCCCGTAACGGTCTAGCTTCCATGCCGCCGGTCGCAGGCCTCGTTGAGCGTGAGCCGACAGGCGAGACGCACACGCTTCACTCTCGACGACGGGACTCGTATGTGTAAATTCGAGCGTTGAAGCGCAGATTGAGTTGTCATCCCGGTGAGTACCGACGGTGGATGCGTCGAGTCAGAGTCATGCTGGGCGTAGCTGGCGTAGCTGGGGGTAGCCGTTGACCTGGTGACTGCGACGAGGAACCTTGCGCTGTGGACGGACAGGTGTCTGCACCGTTGGGGAGCAAGGTTAGTGCTCTCACTCGAGTTGTTTGCACCGTGTGGGGCTGGGGGTGCAGCAGTAGACCCGGTAGGTCGGCGGCCACGGTGATGATGCCTAGCCGCTGATCCAGCGGCATGCGAAAGGGCGCGACTGGCCGGCAGGTTTCGGAGCGCGCTGCCGGGGCGCATCACGTACGTGCTGGAGCGCCGTGCCCGTCGCGACGTTGGAGCAGATGTGCGCTGGGATGTTTACGACGAGAGGTCGACCGCGGAGGTGTTTTGCGGTGCCGGTGTGCAGGTCGCCCTAGCAGTCGCCGGACACGGCCGGATCTTAGACCTCGGCGGGGCGCTCGGAGATCATCACCTTGTCACGCCGGCCGATTCCGGACCCGCGCGGATTAAGGCACTCGCACGACCCAAAACCGTAACGCTCGCACCCGTCAGTTCGAGCGCGCTGCCGCTTCCGCAGTTGTCGAAGCGGCTATCGCAAGAGAGGTCGGGGAGAGGTCAGGCACGTCTGTTGACGATCACCGCAACCTCTGCCCCGACCTCGCCGCCCGCTCCAGCTCGGTGAGCGTCTCAGGAATCGACTCCGGTCACCGTGGCGTGCGCTCCCGATAGCCAGTCGGGCCTGTAGTAGCACCAGAAATCAGGGCTACTCCGAGGCCATCCCGCTGATCTGCTCAACCCATCCTTGCACGGAGGGATCGGCCTGCTCGGTCAGGTGTTCAACCCTGGCGCGCCACTCATCAACATCAATCTCGTAGAACGTCACGCCGGATTCTTCTAGGAAGGTTCGGTTGTCTTCGTCCTCTTCGAGCCCGACAGTGCGGAACTCGAGTGAGACATCGTCGGCCGCCTGCACTAGTGCCGCCCGGGTGTCATCAGGCAAGGCGTCGTAGGAGTCTCCCCAGAACTGGAAGTGCTGGTTGCCGAAGAGGTGGTTAGTCACGGTGATGTGCTGAGCCACCTCATAGAAGCTCGACGAGCGGAGCACACTCACCGGCGCCTCGGTCGCCTCGATGGCGCCCTGCTCGAGAGCGCTGAAGACTTCATTCAGCGCGAGCGGCGTGGGTGAGGCCCCGAGCGCCTGCCACGTCTCGATGTATGCGTCCTGGCCAGGCACGCGGATCTTTAGCCCCTCGAGGTCGCTGAGGCTCTCGACGGGGCGGATGCTGGCTAACTGGCGTCCGCCGCCGCGCGGGAACGCGCCGAGGAGCTGGAACCCCGAGTCCGCCCTGACCTCTTCGAAGATCTCTTCCTTGAGGTCGCTCTCCCAAACGGCAACGAAGTGGTCGAAATCGTTGTAGAGAAACGGCAGGCCTTCGATAGAAGCGAGAGACGTGTACCGCTCGAGCGATCCGAGGCTCTCGAACACAATGTCGACGCTTCCGAGCTCGAGTCCCTCCTGCATCTCTTCCCAGGATCCGAGTTGGGCTGACGGGTATACCTGGATGGTCACGGCATCGTCGGTAAGTTCGGCGACCCGCTCGGCGAAGGCAACAGCACCGCGGTGCTCCAGGCTTTCTGGCGAGTAGGCATGGCCAAGACTCAGGGTCGTGCTCTCAGCAGACGCGTTCGCGTCCTTGTCGCCGTCGGCCGCAGCAGCGCAACCAACGAGCAAGGCTGCCGCGGTAGTCGCCGCGATGAGAGCGCCGGCTCGGCGCGTCGTTCGATGTGTTGACATATGGCTTCCCTTCATCGGTGGCGACTTCGTCGCCGCCACCGCTCAGCGAGAGAGAGCGACTCCCCGATCTTGAGGGGGGTCTGGATCGGTCACTTTACAAAATACTGTAAACCGCGTCATGATGCTACGGCTGGTGGCAGCCGAACTGCAATACGACCGAAGGGGCTCGTTGTGACTGAGACGTGGATACCGTCCCTCGATGGGGGGAACGGGCGCGGCTTCTTCGCGGTGCTCGACCGCATGATCTGCTGGCTCGTCGTGCTGGGCCTGATCCTGCTCACGGGCATCCTCATAACGCAGGTGATCGCGCGCTACGTCGCTCATTCGCCCACTGTGTGGTCTGAAGAGCTAGCGGTAAGCCTGTTCGTCTGGATCTCGATGCTCGCGATCCCGCTCGGCTTCCGTCGCGGGGAGCATCTGACGATCGACTTCCTCGTGCGTCGGCTCAAGCCTCCGGCGAGCAAGGTCTCCGCGATCGTGATCGCCGCATTGTGTGTACTGACGCTCGGCCTCATCGGCTGGCTCGCTGTAGGGATCTTGCCGGCAGCCGACCGCCAACTTCTCACAGGCATTGCCCGCGGCCTCGGGATCCCCGCCAAAGTCTCATGGGTATACGCAGCGATCCCTCTGGGTTGCGCCCTGGCGATTGCCTTCGTGCTCGAACGCCTTGCCTGGCTCCTGCGCGGACGAGTGACCGTGCTCAACGAGGACGCCGATCGCATGTTCGTCGAGAACTTCGACACCGAACTCGAAGGAAGGGCTTCCTGATGGGCTACGCACTCGGTCTCGCTTTCGGCGCCCTCGTCCTCGTTGCGGTGCCGATTGGCATCGCACTCGGGCTCGGCTCGATCTTTGGTCTGCAGTTCTTCAGCGAGATCCCGCTGGACATCGCCGCACAGCGACTTGCTTCGGGCCTGAGAAATTTCCCTCTCCTCGCCATCCCGCTTTACATCGTCGCAGGCGCGCTCATGAACTCGAGCGGCATAACGCAGCGGCTCGTCGACTTCGCCTACGCTCTCGTCGGGCACATGCGCGGCGGGCTCTCGCTCGTCACTATCGTGACGACGGCCATCTTCGGGGGGATCTCAGGATCCCAGATCGCTGATACGTCGAGCGTGGGTCGCCTCATGATCCCGCAGATGGTTGCGCGAGGCTACAAGCCCGCCCACGCGGTCGCCGTCATGGCGACCGCCGGGTCAATGTTCGTGACAATTCCGCCGAGCATCAGCCTCATCGTTTTCGGTGTGCTTGCCGAGACTTCGATCTCAGATCTGTTCTTCTGGGGCCTTCTGGTCGGCATCGCTTTCGTCGTGCTAATGCTCGTCATGGCATACGCCATCGCGTTCATCACCGATCAACCCAAGGGTCGGCGGATGCCGTTCCGTCAACTACTCGTCGCGTCCCGTCAGGCAATCTGGTCGCTAATGATTCCAGTCGTAATCCTAGGAGGGATCCGGCTGGGAATCTTCACGGCTACGGAGGGGGGTGCTGTCGCAGTCGCCGTAGCCATTGTGATCGGATTCTTCATTCACAAGGAACTCACGCTTAAGAAGATGGTCCACTCCCTCGTCGAGTCAGGCGTCCTGGTCGGCGTCATCATGCTGGTGATCGCCGCCGCTCAAATGTACTCCTGGGCTCTCGTGATGGGCCAGATTCCACAAACGCTGACATTCTGGATCCAGGGGCTCACAGAGAATCCGTTCCTCATCCTCCTCCTCATCAACTTGTTGCTGCTCCTCATTGGCACAGTCATGGAGGCAAACTCGGCGCTCATCGTCTTCGTGCCGATCCTGCTTCCCATCACGACCGCGATAGGGATCGATCCCGTGCATTTCGGGCTTGTCTTTGTGGTCAACCTTGGACTTGGCCTTCTCACGCCCCCCGTGGGAATGTGCTTGCAGATCTCCTGTAAAATTGGCAATATCACTTTGTCTCAGGCGATCCCTGCGATGGTTCCCTGGTTCATCACGTGCCTTGTCTTCCTCGCCGGCGTTACCTATCTGCCGCTGCTGATGGGGTGAGCTTGCCGGTAGGCCTACGTCTGATCATTTATTGGCAAGACATCGATCACGCGGGGTGTCGCCCCAAGTCCGCTCGAGGCGTCGGGGCGACCTCCCGTCGCCACGAGTGAGCACCAGATATGCAGGAGGCGGTAAGGACCTGAGGACCAGGTTGACGGAGTTCGGTGACACGTAACCCCAGCGGCGTCACTGCGAGTCCTCAGACGTTCAAGCGGTGGCGCGGCGGATCGACTGAAGCAACAAACGAGAGCGGGTGGCGACCCACGCCGATAGTGCCCCGAGCGCCAATCCTCGAGCGAGTCGGAGTCATAGAGGTGGCCGGCCGGAGATGCACCGAGTCGGACTCTTCCCATGTCGAGGCACTACACACGTCACGCCACCGCGAGCTACACGGGCCTCTCTGCGTGCGCCTTCCTTGAGAATGCTCATGCCATGGACAAGGTCGTATCGCCCCACCGCCGCACGCTCCGCCTCGGCGGTGACGCTAGCGGCACTAAGAACTCAAGTCTTCGCATCACTGAAAGGCCGGGCGATCACGGCCACACTGGACCCGCGCTTGAGTGAACCAATATGTGAGACGAACAGTATCGCCATCCGATAATAGTCGATACGTCGGTCCAGCAGATCGCTCTCTGTCAGTTGTCGGTGGGCTCTTCACTCGCAAGTTCGCGTGACGTGTCGGCGAGGACGTCTGTGAGGGTCGCTGTCAGTCCCTCGAGATCGGGGAGATCCTGGCGTTGCTCGGGGGTGAGGGTGTCGTAGGTGGCGACTGCGAGGGGAGCGCTGGCGCTGGCGAGGGCGTAGCGGACGACCTGTTCGTCGCGGCTGGTGCACAGCAGGAGCCCGACGGTGGGCGCGTGGATGGCATGGTCGCGGAGCCGGTCGTCGACGACGGCGACGTAGGTGCCGAGCTGTCCGACGTAGGCGGGGGAGAAGCGGCCGATCTTGAGCTCGACGACGACGTAGCGCAGCTGGGTGACGTGGAAGAGGAGCAGGTCGACGACGAGCACGTCGTCACCGACGTCGAGACGGACCTGCCGGCCGACGAACGCCATCCCGTGCCCGAAGGCGGTGAGGGTGCCCTGCAGCCGGTCCATCAGGGCCTGTTCGAGGGCGCGCTCGCTCGCGCGGTCGGTCAGGTCGAGGTGGTCGAAGATGTAGGGGTCGCGGGTCAGCTGCTGGGCGAGTTCGGAGTCGGGTGCAGGCAGGTGGCTGTCGAAGTTCGAGGGCGCCGCGCCGACGCGCGAGTGGAGGCGGTTCATGATCTGGTGCTCGAGAACGTTGCGGGACCAGCCGTGCTCGACGGCCTGGGCGGCGTACCATTCCCGCAGTGCCGGCTCGTCGAGCCGGTCGAGCAGCACGGTGACGTGGCGCCAGGGGAGTTGTGCACCAAGCTGGTGCACAAATGCCGGGTCCGGCCACGCCGCGGCGAACGCGCGCATGTACTGCAGGTTGCGCCGTGACCATCCTCGCTGGTCGGGGAAGGCCTCGCGGAGGTCGCGCGCCAGACGGTCGACGATCTTCGCGCCCCAGCCAGCCTGTTCCTGCCGCTGCAGGATGTCCCTGCCGATCGACCAGTACAGCGCCAGCAGTTCGGTGTTCGCCGCCCGTGCGGCCCGCACCCGCGAGGTGCGCACCCGCTGCTTGAGCTCCTCGAGCAGCTCGCCGTAGCCCTCAGGATCAGCGGCGTCGAGGTCCTGGCGTGGCACGTACGCCATCCTGCCGTCTTGGTAGATCCGCCCGGGTCAGCGACACGGATTCCCGCTCAGTCGTGCGAGCAGCGCTCTCTTCGGGGTCCGGGTCTGGACGGCTCTCAACGACCTTGGGACGACAAACGGCGGGTGGTAGGAAGATCCCACCGCCCGCCGTTGCGGTCCTGCCTGTCCTGCCAGGAAGTCAGCCGACGTTGGGTTTGCCTGCCACGACATTGAACTGCGCGGTCGAGGTCGACACCTGGCCGTAGGGGTCGGTGCTGCGCACGGTGACGGTGTGGGCGCCGGGAGCGATGTTGTGGGGCAGTGGAACGGTCCACAGGTGGGAGGAGGGTTCCGGTCTGGCCGGGCGCTCAGGTGTGCCGTCGTACCGTGCGAACAGCTCGGTGATGTACGGGTCGTTCGCCGGCTCGGACTGAGTCATCGCCGTGAAGGGCCGCCCGTCGACCGACACCTCTACCGTGTGTCGCTCACCGCCATCGAAGACGTTCGCGGTCAGGGTCGGCACGGTCCAGCGCTCCTCGTCCCAGTCGCGCGGGTGGTAGACGACCGGCTCCGCGAAGTCACCGGAACCGCTCGGCCCCGACGGAACATGGGTTCTGCCGGCGGCGCCTCCGGAGAACGACAGGCGCATCTGGAAGTCTGCCGGCAGGCTCGCCGCCTTGTAGCGCGGGGTGTACTCGACGCCGTCGAAGCTCATCGTGTAGTAGCCGTTGGGGTTTCCGTCTGCCATGTCGGCGGCGGAGACGCCGCGCTCGTCGACCGGCCCGGAACCCCATCCACCACCCCGCGCCTCGGCGAGCACCTGGTGATGGAACGGCTCGGCGCCCGTCCAGCCCTCGTCCTCGCCGAGGTACATCTGCCAGCTGTTCGAGGTGTCGTGCCCGGCGAAGCTGTAGACGTGCCTCCGGTCCCCGAGCACGTCGAAGAGCCCCTGGAGGCTCTCGTCGTTGAGGTTGAGCCCGGTGGACGGCGTCGCGTCGGTGCGGAGCGGGCTGTGGGTGGCGAGCACCACCAGTCTGTCCTCGGGCACGTTCGCGAGGTCGTTCGCGAGCCAGGCGAGCTGTTCCTCGTTCAGGTGTGCGCGGTAGGCCTTCCCCGCACCCACCTTCTCGATGTTGTCCATCGCGACGAAGTGGACCTTGCCGTAGTCGAACGAGTAGTTCGTGGGCCCGAAGACGGACTTGTAGGTGTCGGTCGCGTGCTCGTCGCTGGGTGCGTCGTAGTCCATGTCGTGGTTGCCGGGCAGGTTCCACCAGGGGATCCCGATCTCGGCGACGGCTGCGTTGTGCTCGGGGAAGAGGTGCAGCGGGTCGTTCACGACGTCGCCGACCGTGAGGCCGAAGGCGGCGTCGGTCCCGGCGAGCTCCGCCACAATGTCCTGGCGCAGCTCCTCGATCTCCCCCGAGGTGTAGGTCTGCGGGTCCGCGAGCACGAGGGCGTCGAACTTCTCGTTGTCCTCCTGCCTGACGAGCGGGAAGTCGACGGACTCAGGCAGCGGCCCAGTCGGCTCGATGCCTCCGTAGCGCAGGTCGTGCGGTGTCCCGTTGGGGTAGTGCAGGTAGTAGAACTGCGGGAGCTGGACGTCGTTGACAGGGACCATGTAGCCGCGCGGCTTGGTGACGAAGATGATCGTCTCGTCGTCGACGGGCAGCTCGTAGGCTCCGTCGGCATCGGTGGTGACGACGTCGAGTCCGTTCGAGACGGCTACGCCGGCGACGCCGGGCTCTCCTGCGTCACGCCGGCCGTTCTGGTTCTGGTCGTCGTAGACGACCCCGTCGGCCGTCTGCTCCGTCGGGGTGGCCGACGCAGCCGCTCCGGGAACGACGAGGCCGGCGAGCACAGCGCCGCCGCAGGCGAGCGCGATCCTTCGTGTGGACAGCGTCATGTCGAGGCATTCCTTCTGCTGGGGAGGTGGGAACCCTCGTGACGCTAGGGACGCCCGGAAACACCCCGGTGAATGCCCTGTGACCCGTCAGTCAACACTCGCGCGGACGCGCATGGTTTTACCGCGCTTAACGGCGTCGGGCGCCGGCTGTCCCAGTGCCACGCCAGCACGGTGAGCACCCGTTGGTGGTCGTCGCCGACGGCAGCAGGTCGAGCGCTGGCGCGGTCGAGCCGGCCGTACGGAGCGGAGCAATTGGCGGTTGCGCCGTGGAGTGAGCAGCGCCTGTCGGGCACGAGCACACACACAGCCACCCGAGGTTGTCCTACTTATGAGATCAGCCATCTTACATGAACTGGCAGGGAGACGTGTTGCGGTAGGACGAGTAGAGAAGTCCGTCCCGACCCGGGGCCCATGACCGCCAGCACGCCGGAGGAACGGCTCCTTATGGCGCGCGCCCTTGCGTGGGACTTGATGGGGGCGCACTAGGGCGTGTCGCGCAATTGGCTCGTCTTTGTGCCCCCGAGACGCGTTCGGCTATCAGAGGCACCATGGTCCCTGTCTGACTACGCGGTAGTTCAGCGGCTCTTCGTCCGTCAGAAGTGCATCGCCAAGAAGAAAACTGCTGGCGCGAGACCGAGAGCAGTCCAGATATACGCTGGCCAGCGGAAGCCTTGCGGTGAGCGGACAATGGCTACAAGACCCGCGAACGTGGCCAGGGCGCTACCGCCGATCGCGAAGATGTGAAATGTGTCGGGATCGCTGAACCACGCGATGAGAGACATTCCGCATGCGACCACCGAGGCGAAGAAGGCGACAGTGCGGCTACCGCTACCGCGGATGTTGGTTTCGGGCTGCTGGTAGAGCTTTAGCACTTCTGGGCCAGGCAGTGGCCCGGGGTTGCCGATGAAACTCATTGGGGCCTCCCGCCTGGCGCCTGACTCGAGATGAAATCCCGCGTGTTCAAGCCTCAACTCTTACAAGGTAGCCGATCTTGAGTAATCGTGCGCTGTGGCAAGCGGAACTCCTAAGAGACCTCGACGGCGTCGAACGGGCCGACGGCCCGCGTACTCACACGGTCCAGCTGAGTTCATCAGGGCCGTAGCCCGCGATGGTCTTCCGCACCTCCTGCTCGAGAAACTCCCGGGTGACCGTCACTGGGGGTGAGCCCAGGAAGGCGAGCGTGAAGCCAGAGGGGCCTGTAGTGGGTTCTGGCGAGAATCCAACGTCGAAGACTCCGGGCTCAGCCTCGCGTTCAAGGACGAGAATCTCGATGTCGTCCATTGTGAAAGTGAAACGTATTCTGTTCATGACTGTTTCCCGCCCGATCAGTTGGTGAGTGTCAGCGGCGCGCCGCGATGTAGCGGCTGTGGGCGTTTGCGGATGCGACGGCGTGGCGTTCGAGGGTGGTCTGGTGATAGCCGAGGATCTCGGCGAGGACCGGGATCGGGCTTGTCCTGGCGAGCTCGGCGAGGGTGCCGAGGCGGGCGGCTCTGGTGGAGCAGACGGTCTTGAGTCGTTGGCGCAGGTGGGCTGCGCCGAGGTGGTGGCCGGGGGAGCGGCCTCTGAAGATCCACGGGCTGTGGGGGTGCGCGGCCGTGCGGCCGTGCCCAGGTTCTTCGAGGAGCTGGCGCAGCGGCTCGTCGAGCGGCGGCGGGAGAGTGATCGGCGCTTTGCCGAGAGTGATCGTGGCCAGGTCGTCGGTGACGGTGGCGTCGTTCCAGGTGAGGCGGACGACGTCCTCGACCTGCTGGCCCAGGACCAGGACGAGGATGCCGGCGAGGCGGTCCCTGGCGGTGAGGTCGTCGTGGTGGACGACGGCCTGAACGGCCGCGGTCTGCTCGACGGAGGGCAGCTTGTCGGCGGTGCCGCGGCGGTGGGGCTGCATGCGCAGGTCCGGATCGACGAGGTGGGCCTTGATGGCCCAGGCGAGGAAGCGGCTGGCGAGCTCGCGTGTGGTGGGTCCGCCGGCCTGCCAGGCGTCGAGGTCGGCCTGGGTGAGCCGGTCCAGGGGGGTGCCGCGGGCGGTGAGCCAGGTCAGGAAGTCGATGGTCACGGTCGTGGTCTGCTTCGAGCGCAGGAAGGTGCCCTGGGTGACCGCGCCCGGCGCGGCGTTCATGCGGCGGATGAGGTGCCAGCGGACGAACCGGTCGGCGATGTCGCGGTGCTCGCCAGCAGGTAGCCGGTCGAGCGCCTGGCGGCTCCAGGCAGTGAACCGGACCAGGAGCTCGTCGCGGCGGGGTAGTGCGCCGTGCTCGACGAGGAGGCCACGGACGTAGTCCCGGGTGCGCGAGGCCGGGAGCTCGTCGAGCGCCTCGTGGGTGATGGCGGGGGCGACGGCGAGGTGCTGGAGGAACGCGGTGACGTGCGGTTGCCGGATCCAGGTCAGGCCGCTGTTGGCGCGTTCCATCGACTTCAGGGCCGTCACCATCGGCACGAGCTCGGGAGAGACGGTCCCGGTGGCGGGGTTGGTCAGCAACCGGTCGACCGTCGCCGCGAGCACGCAGGTCCAGCAGCGGCCGCCGTCGTAGACCTCATCCTCCGCGCCGCAGGTGCGGCAGTCGACGTTGAGCTTGACGCCCGAGCACTGCCGGCAGGCTGGTTGTCCGTCGGCGATGCCGGGCAGGACGCCGGTGTGGCCGCAGGCGCAGGTGCCGCGGGTGCGTTTGGCGCGTTGGTAGCAGTAGCCGCAGACGGGACCGTCGGGCCAGCGGGCGGCGACCTGGTAGTGCTGGCCGCAGCGGCCGCAGGCCTCGGGGAAGCTGGCCGGGTCGCTGGCCTTGCGGGGTCTAGCCATCGTGGTCGGCCGGTAGGACCCGGATCCGGCGGGCGATGGGCTGCCCGGGTTTGACGCCGATGTCCTCGGGCCGGCGCGGCGCGTTGGCGGTCGCGGCGGCCCGCATCTCGACGTAGGGCTCGAACAGGTCGCTGGGGGTGCACTCGAGGATGTCGCACAGGGCGGCGAAGGTGCGGGCCGGGATGCGCTCGGGCGTCACGGTGACCAGGCGGTGGACCTGGGCGTTGGACAGGTTGATCCCGCGTGCCTTGAGCAGGGGGATGAGCTCGGTGGTCTTCCACAGGTTCCGTTGGGCCATCAGCTGCCGCAGGTTCCAGCGGTAGCCGATGCGTCGCTGCTCACTCATGGCTGCTCCCGTCTGTGCCGTCGTCCGCGCCGATGCGGCGGGCGATCATGCGCTGGATGGTCTTGTGCTTGAAGTCGGCCGAGACCGAGGTGTAGAGCGCGGTGGTGGAGGAGTAGCTGTGGCCGACCTGCTGCTGGACGAAGAGCGGGTCGTAGCCGGCCTCGATCAGGTGGGTGACGTAGGAGTGGCGCAGGGCGTGTAGCGACAGCTCGGCCGGCAGGCCCGCGAGCTCCCGGAGCCGTTGGAAGGAGCGGTCGAAGTTGCGCAGCGCGGCGCCACCCGCGCGTTCGGAGGGCCACATGAGCGTGGAGCGGTCCGCGGTCGCAAAGCGTGCCCGACCGTCGGGGGAGAGCCAGAACTCCAGCAGGGCGACGACCCAGTCGAACTCCGGCACGGTGAGCACGGTGCGCCGCCGTGGTCCGGAGCCCTTGGTGCCCTTAGCCCACCGGACCTGGACCGAGCCGAACCGCCCGAAGTCGGGCACGTGCGGGTTGGGGCCGAAGTCGACAGACTCGAGCAACGCGAGCTCGCGCCGGCGCAGCCCGTAGGCGTAGGCCACCTTGAACGCGATCGAGTCCCGCAGCGCCGGCAACCAGCGCTTGGAGCCCTTGGCGAACTCGGCGTCGACCAGGTCGTCGGCGGTGTCGAAGAAGGTCTGCAGCTCGCCCCGGGCGAAGCTGCGCCGCCGCGGCGGGACCGCGTCGTCGGTCGTGTGACGCGGGGTGTTCCACTCGAACACCACCTGCGAGGGCACGTCACCGAACACCCGTTCGCACAGGCGCGCCCATCCGTACCGCGAGTCGGTGAGGTAGGCGCAGAACGCCCGGATCGCGCCGGAGTGGGCCCGCAGGGTCGACAGCGCCAACGGCCGTTCGCCGCTGCGGCGATCCGCGAAGAACTCATCGACATGATGCGCCGACCACGTCCACGGGTACTCGTTGGAATGCTCCTGGAACCGCTCGACCAGCCGGCACGAGGACTGGATAAACGCCGTCGTCAGCCCGCGGGCCAGCAGCTGCGCGCGCCAGCCGTCGACCATCGCCTCGAACACCCGGTCCTCGGCACGCAGCAGGCCGACACCGTTGTCCGCCAGAAAGTCGGGAACCCGCCCCGGAACCAGCTCCATGCGCCGAACCGTACGCGAGAATCTCTCATTAAACGAGAGATTGGTACGCTGACCTGCGACGAAACTCCGCGAGCCAGCCCCGCCAAGCACCCGCGCATGACTACCGGCCGCCCGCCTGACCTGCGGCGACACCGCCCCAGGCAGGTTGGGACGAGTTCTCGCATCTGTTTGAACTCGTCCTCCTTATGATCCGATAATGGACCTTATGTCACTTTCCGTGCGGTTGCACGATTTCTGCCACTCCCCCTCGCGGTGACACAGTTGGTCAGTGGACGCGGATGCCGAAGCGCGTGGCGACGGCGACGAGGCCGGGGGTCGCGCTCGTCGATCTCGGTGCCCTCGTCGGCGCGCAGCGGCTCCGTGGTTAGCGGTTCGCCGTCGTCGACCCGGCGCAGCCAGTAGGCGTAGCCGCGGGCCCCGCCGTGCTCGGAGGGAAAGACGACGCCGTGGGCGGGGCCGGCCGTCGTCCATGACGAGGTCCCGGGCCCAGGTGGCGATCGGCACGGTGAGCTCGCGCCGGTCGGCGGTCAGCTCGCTCAGGGTCAGCCCGCCGATGCCGTGGCTCGTCAGCAGCTCCGGCAGCGCCCGCTCGATCGCCCCGAGGGCGGCCAGGTGGTCCAGGAGGATCCACTGCCCGCCTGAGGGCATGGTCAGGGTGTGCATGCGGCGGGTGACGCGCCAGCCGCGGGCCAGCTGCCCGGGCGGCATGTGCCCGCTGCGGCGCTACTCCTCCTCGACCGCCAAGGGTGTCGAAGCGCCCCCACCTCTAGTCGATCCCCCCCAAAGTGCCGCCGGCCGCGCTCGGAGTCAGTGCGGTGAGGCGACGAGGCCGCCGTCAACCATGATGCTTTGCCCAGTGATGTATCCCGCCTCATCCGAGGCAAGAAACGCGACGGCGGCGCCCAGTTCGTCAGGCTGGCCGTAACGTCCCATGGGAATCTGTTGTGCGGTGCTCGCCCTGACCTTTTCGACCTCTACGCCGGCCCGCTCGGCGCGTAGCGCGTCTAGCGTTCGAATCCGGTCGGTCTCGATCTTTCCGGGGGAAACCATGTTCACCGTGATACCGAACGGGCCGAACTCGACGGCCAGGGATGCGACCAGTCCGGAGATGCCGGGCCGATAGACGTTCGAGAGGACCAGGCCGTCGAGGGGACGGCGCACACTGGAGGAGCCAAGTACGATGATCCGTCCGGCCGAGCTCTTCTCAAGATCGGGCAGGGCGGCGTAGATGCCGTTGACCACGCTCATCAGCGTGAGGCGATGCGCTATTTCCCACTCAGCTGGACCGATTGAGCGAAAGTCGCCCGGAGGCGGCCCACCAGCGTTCGCGACCAAGATGTCGACGGCCCCGAACTCTCCGCGCGCGGTCTCGAGCACTCGGATCACATCGTCGGGATTCGAGACGTCGGCATTGACGCCAACCGTTGAGGCCCCCTCACCGCGCACTTCGTCAACTGCGTCTCTTAGCCGCGCTTCATCCCGCGCGCACATCACAACTCTGTGACCGTCGCGGGCGAGCGCACGTGCGCATGCCCGTCCCAGCCCGGAACTTGCAGCGAAAACAACTGCCACGCGACTAGTGGTCACGACACACCGTCCATTCGTATGTCAGATCTGAGATGGCGTATCTCTCGCCAAGTATTACATATACTGCTAACGTTTGACTCCATGGAGTTAACTTCATCTGACTCACCGACGGGGACGGCACTCCAGCCGCTCGCCATGCAGCACGTGAACCTGCGTGATCGTGCCTACGAAGCGATTCGGACCGCGATCGTCTCCAAGGAGATTCCGCCCGGAGCTCGGCTTTCTGAAGCGAAGCTCGCGGCGATGCTCCAGGTGAGCAAGACGCCGGTCCGTGAAGCTCTCGTACGCCTTGCCGGGATCGGCCTCATTGAGCATGACGGTCGCTCTGGCTTGCGGGTGCCGGAGCCTTCCGTAGAGGCGATTCGCAACGCCTACGAGTTGCGAGAAGGCCTTGAGGCCCAGTCGGGGCGTCTCGCGGCCCGGAGCGTCTCGGCTGAGGCGGTACAGCCAGCCTTCAAGGCTGCAGCGGAATGCCTGCATGCGGCTGAGAATGGTGACAGTCAGGGATTCCGTCTCGGAGACCGGCGCTTCCATATGTCGCTCTCTCGTGCCACCGGAAACCCGTATCTGGCCGAAGCCGTTGCGAATGCCTACGATCTTGCGTTGTCACTGCGGATGCGGGACACGCCCGTTGTCGGCTTCAACATTGAGTGCGCGCAGGACCACATGGGGGTCCTTGAGGCCGTCGACGCTCGGGATGAGTCACTTGCGGCCGAGCGCATGCTGGCCCATGTCGCCAAGATCAAGGAGACCGTGCTCGCGTCTTATCCGACGGGGATTGCCGCCGCGGGATGACTCTCCCTATTGCGACCTCGCGACCTCGCGGCCTGTGCATTGGCTAATGGCTCCGGTGTTGCGAAGCTGATCGAGATCAACATCTGAGTAGCCGATGCTACGTAGGACGTCCTCGGTGTGCTGGCCGAGGGTTGGCGCTGGCCTGGTGACCTTCCAGCTCGGAGTCGACATGTGAATCGGGTTACCCACCATTCGCACTGTCCCCGAGACTGGATGGTCCATCTCTATGAGCATGTCGTTGAGAACCGTCTGTGGATCCTCGAGCGCCTCGGACAGGTTTCGTACGGGCGCGCAGAGTATGTCCTGTTCTTCGAGCTTGCTGATCCAGTGCGCGGTCGTGTTCTCGAGCAACTTTGTTCGGAGAATTTCCTGGAGTGCGGGTCGGTTTCGAAATCGCGACTCAAGCGTTGCGAAGAGCGGGTTGTCGAGTATCTCCTCAGCATCTAGGGCGGTCGCGAGAGCTTTGAGTCGATGCGGGTGGAAACCCCCGACAACGCAGATCGCGCTGTCGCGGGTCGGAAACACACCCGTCAGCGGCATGCCGCCCCAGTTGATCTCTTGTTCGCGGTTGAGCCTCATCGCCGCCTCCTGCATCTGCAGGTGGAGCATCGAGTCGTAGAGCGACACGTCGATCCGTTGCCCTTCGCCCGTTCGTTCACGATGCTTGAGGGCCAGAAGTATCCCTTGGAAAAGGTGCATTCCGGTGATGTAGTCGCATATCGCGGTTGGGTAGACAGCTGGCGGATGTCCGAACTCCGCCGCGCGGTACATCACACCGCTATAGGCCTGAGCCAGGGCATCCTGGCCGCCCTTTTCGCAGTACGGTCCGGCGTGGCCGTAGCCCGTTCCGGTGGCCCAGATGATGTCCGGCCGAACCTCTCGTATCGCCGATTCACCCACGCCCAATCGGTCGAGGGCTCCGGGCCGGAAGTTACTTACCACCACATCCGCGGTGGCGGCCAGACTGAGGAGCGCCTTACGCCCCCCTTCCCGCTTGAGATCGAGCACAACGCTACGTTTGTTGCGGTTGACACTTTGAAAAATCGGATTGTCTAGGCCGTCCTCGTCTACGATGACCGAACGGGAGATGTCTCCGCGTGGACTTTCTACCTTGATGACGTCGGCTCCGAAGTCCCCGAGTAATTGGGTGCAGCTCGGTCCCATGAAGACGTGCGTGAAGTCTAGAACTCTTATGTCGCTGAGCATCAGTTAACTAGAGCCCCTTGTTTTGTGCACCGGTACTGCCGCGTTGGTCGTCCAACAGACCGGCATTGATACCTTCGGGCAGATTCTGGACGAGCAGGGTGTCCACCTCGAGTGGCCCGAGCTCCGCTGCCCCGCCGGGCGAACCGAGTGGTTCGTCGCGGCCGGGCAGCACCCCGGTGAAGAACTCGCGATTGTCCGCTCCGTACTTTTCGTACTCGTCGGGCAGATCGGCGTCGAAGTAGATCGCCTCGACCGGGCAGACCGGCTCGCACGCGCCGCAATCGACGCATTCATCGGGGTGGATGTACAGCGAACGGCCGCCTTCGTAGATGCAGTCAACCGGGCACACGTCAATGCACGCACGGTCTTTGATGTCGATGCATGGCTCGGCGATTGTGTACGGCATTTCCCATCAGTCCCAGCCGAGATACACGGACTTCGACCACGTGTAGAAGTCGATCGCCACAGGCCCCTGCTCGCGGAACGTGTTCGTTGAGGACTCCTTTACACCGCCGAACGGCACGTTGAGGTCGAGTCCGGTTGTCGCTCGGTTGACCTTGATGACACCGGCCTGGATTTTGTCGATGAACTGCTGGGCGTTACTTATGCTTGTCGTGCATATCGAGGCGGCGAGCCCGTACTTCGTGGAGTTCGCCTTCTCGATCGCCTCGTCGAGATCCTTCGCCATGAGGACGCTCACGAGCGGGCCAAAGACCTCCTCAACGTTGACTTCGTGATCGTCGGGCAGCCCTGTCACCACACTGGGGGCAAGGAACAGTCCATCGGCTTCGTTGCCACCGGCAGCGAACTCACCGCCGGCGTCACGCACGCTTTGCAGAGCCTTGAGGTCTGTAGCGAGCTGCGTCTCACTCACCACCGGACCCATTCGCACACCAGCGTCCAGGCCGTTGCCCGGCACAAACTCATTGGTCTTGCGGACAAGGGCCGCTACGAACTCCTCGTAGATCCCAGGTGTGCAGATAACGCGCGAGGAGGCCGTGCAGGCCTGGCCGGTCAGTCCCAGGCCACCGGCGGCCGCTATCGCCGCAGCCTGTTCCACGTTGGCATCATCGAGCACGACAAGCGCGTTCTTTCCGCCAAGCTCCAGTTGCACTCTGGCTCCACGTGCATCGAGCTCACGCTTGATCTGCTGGCCTACAGCGGTTGACCCGGTGAACGAGACCGCTCGGACACGCTCATCGCTGACGATGGCGGAGCCGACCGTACGACCGCCGCCGTAGACAACGTTGAGCACACCTTCGGGAAGGCCAGCTTCGGCGAGGGCGTCCGCGAGATTTTTCATCGAGAGCGGCGTCAGTTCAGCCGGCTTGGCGACTACGGCGTTCCCAGTCACGAGCGCGGGCGCGATCTTCCACGACGGAATTGCAATTGGGAAGTTCCACGGGGTGATGACCCCGACAACGCCGAGCGGCTCCCGCTTGGTATAGGGAAGAGTATTCGCGAATCCGCTCGTGAACACCGTGCCGCCAAGGCGCCATGCCTCGCTTCCGTAGTACCGAAGCACGTCGATCGCTCGCTGCACCTCGCCCATCGCCTCGGGCAAGGTCTTTCCCTCCTCACGGGTGAGGTCGCGGGCGTAGGCAGCCTGTCGCTGCCTCAAAAGCTCGGCCGCGTCCATGAGGATACGGCCGCGCACGACCGGTTCGGTGGCCGCCCAGGCAACCTGTGCTTCGGCAGCCTTTCCGATGGCGTCGCGAGTCTCCTCCGCAGTCGAGGAGACGGTGACGCTGACGAGGTCGGAGCTGTCGGCGGGGTTCCGCCGTTCCACGGTCGGGTTTCCCGACTGATCGACGTCAATGCTGTTGAAGATACGAGTGGTCATGATGTCCTTTTCTGATGACTCGTCGGACGGCCTACGAACTACCGTGCCCCGAGCGCGGCGAGATGCTGAGCGAGGACGGGAGAAAGGCCGTCGGGCAGGCCCTGGACCGGGGGCCGAACCGAAGAATCGGTAAAGTGCCCGAGGCGCCGGATTGCCTCCTTGCGGATGCCTACGTTGATGCCTCGCTGGGCCTCGAAGTTGATCAGGGGAAGGTAAGGCGAATACGCGGCGCGCGCCGCCTCGAAGCCGCCCTCATTCCATCCCCGCACGCATTCCAAGAGCCCCTCGGTGAACGAGAAGCCAGTCATGGCCCCGGCCGCGCCGAACGCGAGTTCGTCGATGAGGTTGACCCCGCCCAAACCGCCAAACACCGGCACATCAAGGTTCGCCGCGAGTTCACCAACAACACCGGGACTCGGTGCGGATTCGGCCTTGACCGCCACGACGCCTTGAGCAGCCTTAACCACCTGAACGAGAGCCGGTGCCGAGATGTGGACACCCGAAACGAGCGGGTAATCCTGGACCACGATCCCGAGGCCGGTTGCGTCGTGAATCATATTGAGGTGATCAGCCGCAGCCACGACATTGGCAGAGTTCACCTGGACCATGACGCCGGCGAGTCTGTCGCCGAGCACGTCGGCCGCGAGTCGCGCTTCCTCGATCACTGGTGCCGTGGCCCGCGAGACCATACCCGCGACGATCGGCAGATCACACGCATCCATCACAGTTTCCAGCACGACTCGCTTTTCTTCGCTATCGAGGCTGGCGGCTTCACCCAGAACGCCGAGGACGGTGATGCCGGTCGCACCGATGGCCTCGTAATGGGCCGAAATGCGGTCGAGGCTGCTCTCGTCAATACTCAACGAGTTGCCGCTGAACGGCGTGGGCGAAACTGCCCAGACCCCTGGATCGAGAACCTTGACACTCACAAATACTCCTTCAGTAAACCAGTTTGCGATTTGGCGCCGCCGGCGGTTAACGGATGATGCCGGCGCCGCGCAGTTCGGCGATCCTGTCGGCAGACAAGCCCGCCTCCTCGAGGATTGTGTCGGTGTGCTCGCCGAGCATGGGCGGTGCCTGCTCGTACGTGGCGGGCGTTGTAGAGAGATGAATCGGCGCGGCCAGAAGTTTCACCTCGCCGAGTTTGGTGTGCTCCGCGGAGACCACCATCTTGTTGACCGCGGTCTGCTCGTCTTCGAGCGTGGTGGCAAGCGTATTGACCGGGGCGCACAGGAGGTCCTCATCCTCCAGTCGCGCTAGCCAGTGCTCGGTGTTGTGCGCCTTGAATCCGTCCGCAAGAATTCCCTGCAGTTGAGAACGGTTCGCCATCATGGCGTCGTAATCGGCGAACTCCGGGCGCACGAGGGCATCCTCGGGCAGGCCCAAGACGCGCGCGAGCGCCGGCAAGGGATCGCGATGGAACCCGCCAACGAGGCAAAGTTCACCGTCGGTCGTTGCGAACACTCCGGTCAGTGGCATGGTGCCCCAGTTGACTTCCCTCCCCCGCGCCTTGAGCATCGCAGCTTCTTGCATCTGCGGGTGCAGCGCGGAGTCATACATGCGGATTTCGACCCGCTGCCCCTCGCCAGTACGCTCCTTGTGCAGTAGGGCGAGCAGGATTCCCTGGACCATGTGCATTCCTGACATGTAGTCGCACAGGCCGGTCGGGTTGACGTGGGTGGGAATGTCAGCCGAGGGTTTGCGCGCCATGAGGCCGCTGTAGGCCTGCGCGATAACGTCCTGGCCTCCCTTGTGCTTATGGGGCCCTTCTGTGCCGAAGCCAGTGGCGCTTGCCCAGATGATCCCCGGGTTGAGCTGACGAAGGGCTTCGTAGGCGAAGCCGAGCCTCTCCATGACGCCAGCGCGGAAATTGCTCACCACCACGTCGGCGTTCTTGATGATCTCGTGAACGGCAGCGCGGCCGTCGTCGGACCTGATGTCGATGCACAGACTCCGCTTGCTCCGATTGACGCTGAGGAAGATCGGGTTGTCGAGGCCGTCTGGGTCGGGCAGAGAGTCGCGGGTGCGATCACCACCGGTGATCCGTTCAATCTTGATGACGTCGGCGCCGAAGTCGCCAAGTAGCTGGGTGCAGGAGGGGCCGAGATACACCTCGGTGAAATCGACGACCGTGATACCGGTGAGCGGCAGCGTCGTCATCTCAGGGCTCCTTGCTTCTCAGGAAATGTTGCGTTTGGTGAGGGGACGTCGCCCGGGTCGGCACCCTGGGCCCGCATTGCGGTCCGGATCGCTTGAACGTCGACGTCGCGCACCATGACGCCGGCTTCAGCTGCGAGGGCAGCCGCGATACCGGCGGCCTGACCCATGGCCATGCACGGCGGGATCTCGCGTGACATACGCTGCGCGTCAGGTGTGGCCGAGTAGTGGCGGCCGGGAGCGAGCAACTGGTCGATCTCCTTGGCCACGAGAGAGCTGTACGGGTAGTAGTAGTCCCTGCCACGGGCGACTGTGTCGTCGAAGTAGCGGCGCTGCCCCACGTCATCCTTCGTCACGATGTACTCGCCTTGGAGCAGTCGAGTTTGCCGGACACCGATCTGCTCCGCGACGCCGAGCAGATACGCATTCTCGAAGCCGGGATAGTTCGCCTTGACGTACTCCACCGCCTCGTTGATGCGTGGTCGCGCCTCAAACTCAGCGGCCGTCAGTGAGGCGGGGTCAGCTCCGTCGAAGCCGGTCATGTGGGGGGTGTTGCACCAGACGATCCCCGGGAGCGGGGTCTTGAGCCACCACATCTCCCACGCGCCGCCGAGGATGCGCTTCGTCGTGCGGTTGAGCGCGCGAGTCTCCCGTGGATTGGCCTGTTCAAACGCCTCGGCCTTGTCGGTGTCAACGCCGCCGAGGCGGAACACGAGCGTAACGATGTAACTATCGTGGACGAAGCTCGCGCCGGTGCGAGATGCGACGTCGAGGTCACCGGTCGCGTCGATGACCACCTTGGCGAGAGTTGCCTGGGGGCCTGCCTTCGTCTCGCAGATGACGCCCTTCATGACGCCGTCTTCCACGATCGGTTCGGAGAACCAGCTGTGCAAACGCAGGTCAACGCCTGCCTCCTGAACAAGGTCGTTCGAGACGCGCTTCCACCCATCGGGGTCAAAGGCGACGGCGTAACAGATCGGCTTCGGCTTGTTATGCGAGTGGAAGTCAAAAGCGCCGTAGCGTGCCCATTTGTTCCACATCTCCTCCGAGGCGTAGCGATCTTCCTCGGGCGGGTACACCGCTAATCCCATCTTCTCGAGCCTCTCCACGTACTCGGAGACGATGCCGGTAACAGTGATTTCGGACCCGTTCACCATGTCGTCGAGCACGAGCACCATTCCGCCGGCGGCGAGGCCGCCGAGCGCCGCATAGCGCTCGAGGAGGGTGACAGAGGCGCCCTGGCGCGCGGCGGCAACGGCCGCGCTCACACCTGCCGGTCCCCCCCCCACGACGACCACGTCGCATTCGGCAACGACGGGCACCTCACGCGCACCCACGGTGACGGTCAGTTTATCAATTGACGTACTCACGACGTTGTGACACCTCAGACTTTTTCGAATGGGTTACGAATAGGACCAGCTAGGGCTGCGCTTCTCACGAAACGCCTGTACGCCCTCGTCGGCATTTCCCGAACTGAACAGGGCGTCGAACGACGGCAGATACTGCCGTGCAGCTTGGCGGGGAGGCATGTGTGATGTGAGCCGCGCGATCTCCTTGATGGCGCGCACGGAGGTGGGAGCGCATCCAAGGATCTGCTGCACCCAGCGGTCCACGGCGTCATCGAGTTCTGCGAGCGGCACAACTTCGTTAACGAGGCCAGCGGCACGCATCTCTTCGGCGCTCGCCTTCCGGCCGGTAAGCAGCATGCCCATCGCAGTTGTGTAGGGCATCCGACGGGTCATGAGGATAGTGCCGTCGAACGCCAGTCGGCCGACTCGGGGTTCAACGAGGCCGAACACCGCGGAATCGGCCGCAATGACGATGTCACAGCCGTTCACGAGCTCCATACCACCGCCGAGCGCGTATCCATTGACACGAGCAATGACGGGCTTCGTGAACGAATCACGGAGTGTGAGGCCGCAGTAGCCGTCGGGGTTCGCGCCAGCCCAGAATTCGAGGTTCGACCTCGCTTGTGCGCCCGCTGACATGTCCGACCCAGAGCAGAACGAACGCTCTCCGGCACCGGTGAGGACCACAACCCAGACGTCGTCGTTTTCCTGGAGCTCTCCCCACACCTCGGACAATCGTGTCTGCGCAGCGTCGTCGACGGCGTTCAGCACGTGAGGTCGATCGATCGTAACGGTTGCGACGCGATCAAAAATCTCGACGCGGACGCCGCTCTCCTCGTGAGTTGTCATACCACTACTCCGTCCCTATATAGGCTCGCGATTTCAAGTTCGGAGAGACCAAACTCGGCAAGGATTTCTGCGCCGTTGGCGCCGAGCGAAGGCACGGGGTATCGCATCTGGGCGGGCGTCGCCCGCAAGTGCAGAGGGTGTGCAACGGAGCGGACCTCTGTGCCTTGATCATCGTGGTAGGTGATGACCGTTTCGTTGTGCTGCGTCTGTGGATCTTCGAGGGCCTCGCTGAGTTCACGCACCGGTGCACACAGGATGTCGTGCGCCTCGAGTCGTTCGATCCAGGTCGCGGTGCTTTCGCCCCGCATGTGGTCCTTGATGAGGCTTTGCAGCTCCACACGATTCTTCGTTTGGTTCTCGACGTCTTCGAACCGTGGCTCTTCGGTGAGGTCACGCATACCGATCGCCGCGCAGATTTCCTGTAGCGGGTTCCGCTTGAAGGCCCCGGTGAAGACGACGGCACCGTCCGTGGTGGGCGCAACGATGGTATGCGGCATCGCGCCCCAATTGAGTTCCTCGTTGCGTGTCATAAGCATCGCGGCTTCCTGCAACTGCAAGCCGAGCAATGTCTCGTAAAGGCTCGTGTGAACCTCCTGACCAACGCCGTTTCGATCGCGGGCTAGCAGCGCCAACAAGATGCCTTGGGCGAAAATCATTGCCGTCATGAAGTCCGCGTAACACGTGGAGTACACGGCGTAGGGCACTGACTCGTCCGGACGCCGGGCCATGACGCCCGTAAATCCTTGAGCAAGGACCTCCTGGCCACCCTTGTGCTGGTATGGCCCGCTGCTGCCGAAGCCCGTTGTCGCGCCATAGATAAGGCGCGGGTTAATGTTCCTGAGTTCCTCGTAGGAAAATCCCAAGCGTTCCATGACGCCAGGTCGGAAATTGTTCACTACTACGTCGACCTCCGATACGAGTCGGCGCACAAGAGCCTTACCGGGTTCGGACCGCAGATCAATGGCAATGCTGCGCTTATTGCGGTTCATGCTCGCAAACACCGGATTGTTGAGGTCGTTGACGTCCATCGTGGAGAACCGCGACAAATCACCGGACCCGGGTCGCTCGACCTTGATGACATCGGCCCCAAAGTCGGCCAGCACTTGAGTGGCAACCGGGCCCGCCAGTGCTTGGCTGAAATCGAGAACGCGGATTCCACTTAACGGAAGCATGTGCATACTAGAGTCATTCATTATGACCTCTGCCCGTTCTCTGCGGCATCGATTGTTTGGTTGAATGCCTTAGTTACATGCGTGGCTGAGAGACACACGCCGCCATTTTGATTCGTTACAACGGCTTGGGCATGGAAGCGAGACCGTTCCGGTAGCCATTGAGTGACCTTGTAGTGGGCGGTCAGCGTGTCTCCGATAAGCACGCCGTTGACGAATCGGACCCTGTCGTAGCCGAGCGAGATGCCCATGCCGGCGAAGTCGAGCTTCTCCCAGAAACGGGTTGACGCGGTAGAGACGAGGCCGAGGATGAGGACGCCGTGCGCGACGCGGCCACCGTAGGGTGACCGCTTCATAAACTCCTCATCGGTGTGATATCGAGATAGGTCACCTGTGATTCCGGCAAACTGATAGATATCCGATTCACTGACCGTCCGGGTGAGCGTGTATCCTTCTGCGGCAATGATGTCCTCTGGCGTCAGAGTCACTCAATCTCCTATCCTTAATCCGCGCGGCGGGCCTAGCATCATCGACAACTTGCGCACCCTGGAGGCAAGCGGTCAGGACTCATTGTGTCGCCTTCCAATACACGACTCTCTTTTCGACCAAGCCCACGAGCCCGAAAAGGAGCAGGGCGTATAACGAACTGAGAATCATTGTTGCGTAGAGGAGCGGCACCTGATAATTGAAGGTGGTTTGGATGATGAGGTATCCGAGCCCTGCCTGAGAGCCCACCCACTCTGCGACGATCGCGCCGATCACAGCGGATGTTGCCGTGATTCGAAGCGCCGAGAAGAGATAGGGCACGCACGCGTACAGACGGACTCGGGTGAAGATCTCCCAGCGAGTCGCCGAAAGGATGCGCATGAGCTCCAGCTCGCGATCATTGACCGCGTTCAAGCCACGAACCGAGTTCACCAAGGTCGGGAAGAACGAGATCAGCGCCGCGATGACAATCTTCGAGGAGTAGCCCGTGCCGAGCAGGATCACAAGAATCGGCGCGATCGCGATGATCGGGATCGTCTGGACGAACACGGCGATCGGCATGAGCGCACCGTTTATTGTTTTCGAATGCACGAAGATCACCGCAAACACGAATGCGACGACGTTACCGATTACGAATCCGGCAAGCGATTCAATGACCGTGGGTTGCAGGTTCCGCCACAGGATATCGGCGTTCTCAACGAACGCCGCGGCCACGCGAGTCGGCGTCGGCACGACATACTCGGGAACTCTCAAAATGACGACGGTGAGCTGCCAGAGGATGATGATACCGATGCCCACGAGGTACGGCGTAGCCTTGTTGACCGGCTTTCGCTTCGCCTGCGATTCCAGAGTTTCCGTACGGTGTTTGTGAGTGATGGTCGTCATCACGCGCTCTCCAATAGCATGCGAAGTTGGCTGCAGAGCTCGCTGAAGTTTGGCTCGACGCGGGTATGCGGTCCGCGGGGATAGCCAAGATCGATATCGACAACCTCATGCAAGCGACCCGGGTGGGCCTTTAGGACTACAACCTCCTCGGAGAGGAATACCGCTTCCGCGATGCTGTGCGTGACGAAGACGACCGTGGTGCCAGTGCTTTCCCAGATTCGCAAGAGTTCCTCATTGAGGCGGTCCCGCGTGATCTCATCGAGGGCGCCAAAAGGTTCATCCATGAGCAGGATGGCCGGGTCGGTGACTAGGGCGCGGGCAATTGCGACTCGCTGCCGCATGCCGCCGGACAGTTCATGGGGGTAAGCGTTCTCGCGGCCGCCGAGCCCCACAAGTTCAAGGAGTTCCTTTGGGGACCTCGTTGGAGTGACTTGATTCTTGGGGCCCACTTCGAGTGGTAAAGAGACGTTCTGCAGGGCGGTGCGCCAGGGCAACAGTGTCGAGTCCTGAAAGACGAACCCGATCTTTCGATGCTCACGGGCGTTGTGCGGAGTGTCATCGAGAACAGTGGCCCTACCGGCCGTCGGTGCGATTAGGTCGGCTACGACTCGGAGGAGAGTCGACTTGCCACACCCTGACGGGCCGATCAAGGAAGTGAACCCACCGGCCGTCAGGTTGTGAGTGATGCCAGCGAGCGCATTCACTTCACCGCGGTCGGTGCTGAAGGTGACCGAGACCCCATCCAATTCCACGGCATTCAACGGTGCGATACTCATGTCGATGTCTGATGCTTTCGTCGAGGTCATGGCGATCATGCGGACGTGCTGCGCTCCTCGACCGTCCGCTCGAGGATCTCGAGCGTCATGACGTCGTCGACATTAGGGGCGCCCTTCTCAAACTGACCAAGCTCGTCATAGATGCGTATCTGGTTCTCCCAGTTGTCGCGTGCCATCTGGCCCCAGCCGTTTTCTTCGGTCTCGTCGGTGAAGACAATATCCATAACGAGTTTGGCGGACTCCGACTCGATCTTTGGGTCGATGTTCGGGAACGTTTCCTTGAGGATCTCAATTGCCTCGTCGTGGTTATCGCGGGCGTAGCGCCAGCCCTTGGCTGTCGCGGAAAGAATTCCCGCGAGCATCTCTGGATCCTCTTCAACAACCGAGGCGTTGGCAAGGAGGACGCCGGCGTAAAGTTGGATTCCGATGTCCCAGATCCGCATGGTCTCGTAGTTGTTTCCCAGGGGCTGCAGCTGGCCGTAGTTCACGGTCCATCCGGTCCAGGCGTCGACCTGACCGGACGCGAGCGGGGCGGTGTCACTCCCTACGCCAACAATCTCGATTTGATCGCGGCTGATGCCGTGCTTTGCGAGCACCGCGTCGACGAGCACGCCACCGGTGGGCTGGGTGCCGATCCGCTTTCCGATGAGGTCCTCGGGAGTGCGGATCGGATTGTCCTTCATGGAGATGAAGGCCCACGGGTGCTGCTGCAGGTTCACACCGTATGCCTTGACCGAAACTCCCGCGCTCACCGCGGTCATGTGCAACGGGCTGGAGGAGACGTATCCGGCTGGGGAGCTGCCGGAGGCGATGAGGCCGGGCGGGTCGGCGTTGGGCCCACCCTCCTTCATCGTGACCTTAAGTCCGTTCTCGGCGTAGAAGCCTTTCTTTAGTGCGACTGCGTCACCAAGGACCTGAGCGTTACCGAGCCAAGAGAGCTGTAGGTCAATCGCCTTGAGTTGCTGCGAGTCCGAACTGTTCGGATCCGTGGCTCCCGGCGACGTGGAAGAGGGATCTGAGGAGCACGCGACGGTGGTACCAAGTAGAAATGCTCCGCCCAGGAGTCCTCCGGCCTGGAGAAAGCCCCGGCGGCTGAAGCCTGCCTTGCGGTTCTGAACGTTCATCCGGATCTCCGTTGGGGTGATTAGACGTGGCGGTCGTCATCGACGGCCAGAGATGGCGCAGACGGGAGGGGTCGCCCTTAGACTTCCTAGGACATCTGCGATCCCATATACGGGATCTTGCACCTCACGGAGAGCGGTGTCAACAGTCCACTTTGTGCGGAGCGGCAAGGCCGAACATGGGCAAGGAGCCTGTCCTGCAGCTCAACGAGCTCAGCGACTTGCAGCTCCGCCGCGATCACCTTTGGTATGCGACATACCAGATGTAGTGATCAAATAGTCACGCTACCAACAGCCGACGGGTGTGTCTCGAAATTCTCCAGGTCACGCCATCTGGGTGCGTGAGCCGTCGAGCATGCCTCGAACGCGCTCGTCCGCGCGTACTCGACTTCATCGCGGAATCATGCTCGTAATGCAGGAACCTGCGGCCACCTTGCACCGATGCCGCTCCGCGACACACCCGGCGCAAACGCCGACGACGACGACGACGACGACGACGACGACGACGACGACGACGACAGCATGGCTCACCAACCGCGAACGGGAAGTACGCGGCAGGTGAAGAAACCACAGGCCGCAAGCAGCACTCACTCGGCGCGGCACTTAAGCGGCCGTACGTCTATCTACTCGGCTTCGTCTACCTCGCCGTGCAGTCAGTTCAGCGTCTACCTGGATCTCATTCTGGCTGCCGACAATCGTGGCTGACCTCGGCGAACTACGAAGCATCGACCATCGGGATGATCACGATGCTTCCGTTCGGGGGAGCCGTCGTCGGAATGCTGGCGATCGCCTACAACTAGGTAGCGATCCGAAGAGCCCGGTCGCCGCGATGATCAGCAGGACGACACTGAGTACGACGTTGGCTACCCAGGTCGTCGCGAGCAAAGCAACCATCGCTACGGTGGTGGCCGCGACGCCTGGCCACCGCCGGTGCGATCGCCTTGATCAACTGAATCGGCACGACGTCCGGGTTCTTCGCGGCTTACGCCGCGGGGCTCGGTCACGGGCGCCACCGGCTCGATCAACGGTGTGCTCTACGCCGGTGCCCGCCATATTGGCGCTCGGGGCTCACAGTGATCCTGTCCATGCCGCGCAGCAACATCGGACACGTCACCTTTAGTCCCGCGAACTGGGTGATAGCACCGCGACAGGCACGAAAAGAGCGCCCCAAGGGGCAATCCCCGGGGGCGCTCTGCGGTGCTAGAACCTACCGGCTGCGCCCAAGCTGGCGCTCGCTGGGGTTGCGGCTCTTCCGTCCCCTGGGTGGGTTCTTACTGGCGTTTCTTACGGCCTCGGAGGGGTGAGTGCCCTGACTGACGTCGGCGGTCATTCGGGCAGCGACAACTTCTTGGTCGATGCCGCGTCGCTCGAGGTTGGCGGCGGATGCCTGACGGCGTTCAGCGCTGTCGTAGTTTTCCTTGCCGGCCTCGCGGGCGGCGGTGGCGCGGGTCCGTTCACGTTCCGCCTTGACGGCGGCGCCCTCGCGCACAGCGGGGTCGGGTTCGTGCTGAGCGGCTTCGCGGGCGGCCTCTGCGGCCTGGTCGGCGAGATCAGCCTCGGCGGCGAGCAAGTGGGCCTGGAACTGTTCCTCGGCGGCGCGGCCGCGTTCGCGTTCGAGTTCGGCGCGGCGCGCTTCGGCGCGTTCGAGGGCGACACGCACGAGCTCGGGGTCGGCGGCGGCACGGTCGACGTCGACGCCGTAACGGCGCCGGACCTCATCGCGGATGCGGTCGGCGGCACGGTCCGCATCGGGTTCCTGGCCCGTCCAGGCGCGGGCCGTGGTCCAGGCGTGCTGAATGTCGACGGGCCCGGCCTGGTCCCACCACTCGATCCGGAAGATGGGCGCGAGGTCGGCCCGAGCGGCTGACTGCTCAGCCTGCAGGCGGGCGGTGAACTCGCGGGCGTGCTGTTCCTCGGCGGCTTCGGCGCGGCGAAGGCGTTCCTCGCGGGCTCGGGCGAGCATCTCGCCCACGCGCGCCCCGATGGTGACGGCGACGCGCACCGATCCGGTCAGGGCTTCCTCGATGCCGTCGGATTCCTCAGCCATGACGTCTTCCCCATCTGTGTTCGTTACCGCTCCGGTCCTCGGTCCTTGTCGTGCCCTGTGAGTTGGTGCCGGCGGGCTGGCTCGATCCAGTTCGGGACCGGGGAACCGGTCTGCCGGGCCGGAACCTTGCCGGTTGCCGCGATGCGGGCGGCCTCGGCCGCCCGGGCGTCGGGTGCAGGGCCGGCCGGTACGGGCTCGGGCACAGGCGGCAGGCGGTCGGCGACCTCGCGCAGGCGTCGCTCGGCGACCTGCCGGATCTGGGCCGCCCGATGGTGCTCCGCGGAGGCGCGGTGCATGGCGTAGACGGCCTGGGCGAGCATCACCAGCTGGCGCAGCATCGCGGCCTGGGCGATGGCGCCCTGGCCGGCCATGGTGGCCGACGCCAGCAGCATCGCCGCTCCCCCGACCGACGCCTTCCCGGCTGTCTTGGGGTGCACGCTCTGGCGGCGCAGCTGCGCTGACTTCGCCAGCGCGTCGGCCGTCGCAGCCAGCGGCCCCGGCGACTCCTCAACGCGCTGCGACCAGGCGGCGAACGCCCCGGCGGTGTCGCGGGCGACCTGGGCCCAGGTGTCGCGGTCGTGGATCGGCACGGCGCGCAGCTGCTCGCACAGCGCGGTGACCTCGGTCGCGTACTGCTCCCACAGTCGAGGGTCGACCTCGGCCGTCTCCCGGCCGGGCATGACCGGGCGGCGGTTGCGCTTCGCAGCGGTCCACTCCGCCGCCGCGGCGGCCGCAGCTTCGGGGGCGTCGGGCCATGTCTGGCGCAGCCTGGGCAGGGTCAGGTCGCGGGCCAGGTGCCCACCGCCGTACCAGACAGGCCGCTCCCCGGCCTGCGGCCTGGCGGCGACGGAGTAGCCGGTGACGATGTCCGTGCGCCCGTCCGCGAAACGTGGCCGCACGAGCAGACCGGCCCTGCGCATCCGGCGCACGAACTCGGCCTCGTCGGCGGCCGCTGTCGAGCAACCGCGCACGATCCGGGCGAGCGCGTGGCGCGGCTCGTCCGCACGCAGCTCGGCGCTGATGCGGGCCTGCTTCTCGGCCGCGGGCAACTTGTCCCACGGCACCACTCCCCCGCCGTTTCGGCGGTTGCGTTCGTGCTTCGCGCGGGCGCGGCCTCGCGCCTGGGCTTCGCGCTCGGCGGGGTCGTAGGCACGCTCGGCGGTGTCCGCCGGGCCGTGCCGGTCCCGGTCCGCCACGGCACGCTGCCAGGCCTGCTCGCTGGCGAACTGCGTGCGCACCTCGGCGTCCTGCAGCTCGCTGGTCAGCTCGTCCCACGGCACCCGCCCGTCCGTCCGCCGAGCGCGTTCCCACTCGGCGCGGGTGTGCGCGCGGGCGGTCTCGTACTCGTTCGGTGACAGGGGCAGCAGGTCGAACTCGCGCTCGAGGTCGCGGGCGACCTGCTGGACACGGTTGTAGTCGTTGTGGGTGGACGCCTTGGTGCCGTCCTCACGCACCAGGTTGACCGCCAGGTGGATGTGGTCGTTGCCCTTCGACGACAGGCCGTGGTGCACCGCGACCCACCGGCACGGGGCCTTCGTGCCCTCGTGGTCGTCGAAGCCCATGCGCCTGATGAACTCCGTAGCGATAGCCGCCCACTGCTCGTCGGTGAGCCGGCCCTCCTCGGGGCGTAGTGACAGCGAGCAGTGCCACACATGGGCCCGCTTCTCGCCGACCTTGACGTTCCTGAATACCCGCTTGCCGGCGTCGTCGCGGCCAACGACCCGGCGCTCGTAGACGCCCACCGTCACGTCGACCCCGAGCGCCTCGCGCGGGCGGTCGAGGTGCTTCGCGATCGCCAGGGCCGAGTCGCGGTCGAGCTCGTTGTCGTCGTGCCACGCGAGCAGCGCCGCGTCCCCGGCGACCAGGTGCGGCTCGGTGTGCTCGTTCCGCCGTCCCGGCCCGGCCAGGTAGACCATCAGGCCGGCCATCCGATCGCCCCGGACGATGTGCGGGATCACGACTGCCCCAGCACGTCGACCGCTGTGTCGATGCGCTCCGCAACTCGGCGGACCGCGCGCAGCGTGGCGACCATCTCGGCCTGCACCTCGCCCGTCGCGTTCGTCGCCCGCGCCATCTGGTTGACGTTGTTCGCGATGCCCGCGAGCAGCCGGTGCACGGCGAACAGCTCGACGACCGCGTTGCGTCGCTCCGTCGGCGTCTCCCCCGTCGGCGCCAGCGCCGACTCGATCAGCAGCCGGGGCACCGTGACCCGGTGCTCCTCGGCGCGCTGCAGCAGCAGCGCCTCCTCCTCGGGCGTGACCATCACGCGGTGGCTGTGCTGGCGACCACCAGCCACGTTCGCCCGCCGGCGCCGGACCACACGGCGCGCCTTCGAAGGCTCCTCCGCCACCGCGACCACCGCCCCTCATGCCCAGCGCAGCGACCCCGCTCCGTGCGGGGATGCACGCGACCAGCGTGCCAGTAACGGCCGTCGGCCGTCCAGCAATAGCGGCCAGTTACGGCACGTAACTGTATAACTTGCTCGGTCTCGGGCAGGTTGTTGGGCTCGTGCGCAGCGGGATTGGGGCTTTAGCGCCGAAGGGCTTAGGAAGGCGGGGTATCGGCCGCCTTCAGTCCGTCGCCCTAGCATGACGGCATGGCGAAAGAACTGAGCGTCGAGGACGCCGAGAAGAAGGCCCGTGAGCTGCTCGACCGACGCATCGCGTCGGTCCGCACGCTCGTGACCGCGCGGCAGAGACTGGTCGAGCTGCGCGAGCAGGTCGCCGAAGCCGAGCGCGAGGACGTGCGCCTCTACAACGCCGCACTGAGCGACGGCTGGTCGCCCGACGAGCTCCGCAAGCTCGGCCTGTCCGAGCCGGAGAAGAAGGCGAGAACCCGCCGCCGAGCGGCAGCCAAGAAGCCCGCTGCCGACCCCTCCGGCGTCGACCATCAGGTTCCGACTCCAACCCTGACGCCGGAGCCGTCGCTGAACTGACGACCCCTTCCCCCGGAGTGTTCGATGATCACGGTTCGGTGGGCGCCGTCAAGGGCGCACAGCGTCGCTTCGCGATGCGGTGAGCCGCACCCCTGACAACACCCACCGAACGGTGTGAACAACTCTGCCCGGGGCCGAAGAAACAGCGGCACCCCCACCCCTTGGCCGGGTGCTCTCCTGGCGCGGCAAGAGCGCAGCGATGACGAAGCGAGGGTGGGATGAGCACACTGCCCGAGGGACTCCGCGGCCCCGTCGACCTCGCCCTGGCCAGAGCTGTCGAGAAACTGCCGTCACCCAGCGCGCTACCCGGCGGTCTCATCGCCGAGCCCAAGTGGGATGGCTACCGCAGCGCACTGGTTCGCGACAACGACACCACCTCACTGTGGAGCCGACAGCGCAAGAACCTCATCCGATACTTCCCCGACCTCTACGCCGCGGCCGCCACGTCCGTGCCACCCGGGTTCGTCCTCGACGGCGAGATCGTCGTTTTTACCGAGGGCAGGCTCAACTTCTCCTCGTTGCAGCACCGCATGACCAGCTCCAGGCGCGCCCTGGCCGACCTCATCCGCCGCGAACCTGCCTCCTACGTCGCCTTCGACATCCTCGCCGTCGCGTATCAGGACGTGCGCCACCTGCCGCTGCGCGAACGCCGCACTCTGCTCGAGGAGCTCGCCCGCGACTGGGAACCACCCATGCAGATCTCCCCGACCACCACCGACGTCGACGAGGCCCGCCGGTGGCTCGACGAGCTACCCGTCACCGGCGTCGAGGGACTGGTCCTCAAGGGTCCCGACCAGCCCTACCGGGCATCGAGAGTCTGGTTGAAGGTGAAGCACCGAGACACCGTCGAAGTAATTTGCGGTGCTGTCATCGGCACCCTAGAGCGGCCTGAAGCGCTCATTGCCGGCCTGCCCGTCGACGGTGAGCTTCGCATCGTCGGACGCACCACCCCCCTGCACGCCAGCCCCGCCCGCGCGCTCGGCCGACTCCTGCGCCCGCCCGCCGGCGATCACCCATGGCCCGCCCGCATCCCGCGCGGCGCGGTCGACCGCTTTGCCCGAGACAAGGACCCCATCGACGTCACTCTCGTCGAACTGTTCGTCGTCGAGGTCACTGCCGACGTCGCCTGGTCCGGCAGCTCCTACCGCCACCCGTTGCGGTTTGTACGCGTTCGCTCCGAACTTCGTCCCGGCGACGTTGTACCGCCCGGTGGCGCTCTCTGAACCGCTCAGAGTACGGGCACGAAGGCGTGAAGAGTTCGCGCCTGAGAGTGGATCGACATCGGCAGCTAGAGGACGACTGCATGGAGGCGGGCCCCAGTTAGCAGCGCCTGTTCTCTCAGTACTCTGATTATGGTAAAGTGCCGCTGTCTGCGGTTGCATGACGAAGGCGAATGGACCGCGCAATGACGGAGGGACGGTACGTGACTACTGCACCAAGGGTCGGCATCGTCGGGGTCGGTCGGATGGGTTGGCACATCGCAGCCCGCATCGCCGCTGCGGGGTTCCACGTGACCGCGTTCGACCCGCGCCCTGAGGTGATGCAAGAGATCGGCTCAATTGGGCTCAAGCCTGCGGCGAGCTCGCGGGCCGTCGCCGAGGCGAGTGACGTCACCATTCTCATGGTGCTTGACGGTCAGCAGGCGCTGGACGCGACATTCGGTACCGACGGCTTCGCAGACGGGGCGCACTCGGATTCGATCCTTCTCTGTATGGCAAGCCTGCGCCCGTCCGATGTGCGGGCGCTGGACGAGCGTGCGGACGGGCGCTTTATCGTTCTCGACGCCCCGGTAAGCGGTGGCGTGGAGGGCGCCAAGGCAGGTTCGCTCACGGTGATGGCGTCTGGCGATCCAGAGGCGCTCGACGCCGTCGCGCCGGTGCTGAAGCACATGAGCAGCGCGATCTACCGGCTGGGTGAACGTCCTGGGCTCGGTGCCGTCATGAAGTCCATCAACCAGTCGATGTTCCTGGCCAGCCTTGTGTCATCGGCCGAGATGCTGATCGCAGGCGTGAAGGCCGGACTCGACCCCGACCAGGTCATTGAGGTCGTCAGCCGCAGCAGTGGGGACAGCTGGGCGCTCCGCAATCGACTGCCCTTGGCATGGCGCACCAATTATGTAAGCGGCGGAGCCCTAGGCCTAATGCTGAAGGACCTCGCCAGCGGAATCGACCTCGCCGACGAGGCCGGCGTCGACGCAGTGTCGACTCGGGCTGCGGCGACGGTGGTGCGCGAGGCATACGAACGGCACGCAGGCCGGGGCGACGACCCGCTAATCGTTGAGACGCTTGAGGCGCGGAGCGGCGTCATGCTGCGCGAACGGGCCTCGGTACTATGACCGCCATGGTGGCAACAAATAGCTCGTCGCCGGTTGCCATCGCATCCGCCAAACTGCAGCGCGCCACCGAAACGGTCCTGCGCAGCATCGCCATCGACGCGCTCGCTCTCGGCGCTGGCATGACCCTGCCAAAAGGTGATTCGTACCGCGAGCGACTTGGCGTAGGCGCGGGCACAGTGCAACAGGCCTTCCAGATCCTGGCGACGGCGGAGGCGCTAACAACACAGTCGCGTGGACACCTCGGGCGCCAGATCGTGGAAAGCCGCATCGATCGACTCTGGCAGATCGCGGAACTCGATCCCGTACGGTTGGTGTTGCCGCCACGCGGTCCGCTTGAGGTTCGAGCAATGGCAGAGTTCTCGGCAACCTCCTTCCGCCGGCTCGACATCCCATATGCGATTGCACATCGCCGCGGCGCCTCCGAACGCATCGACGCAGTGCGTGCAGGGGACGCCGACGTCGCGATCGTCTCTTCCGGGGTCGCAGCGCAGCTCGTCGGCGCCAACGATCCCGACCTCGAACAATTGGTACACGCAGAGGGCACCTTCTACGCGCCGAACCGGCTACTCGTGCTAGGCGGTGAGGGACGTCGCGTCGCGATCGACTCGAACTCGTGGGACCAGCGTCGTTTAACCGAACTGGAATTCCCCGAGGAGGAGGGCTTCGAGTACGTCGAGGTCGATTTCCCCAGGGTGCCCGTCGAAATCCTGCGCGGCAACGTCGACGTAGGCATCTGGCACGAGATGCAGACGCTGATTTCGCCGACACTGGCTGGCCTGCACGTGCGTCAACCGCGCCGGGCCGCCACCCACACGATGCTTGAGCAGTCCTCAGCTGCAGTCATGCTCGTGTCGAAGGCGCGACCAGAATTGCAGTCGGTACTCGGCTCCCTTCACAACAGGGACTTCGCCCGCCGGGTCTCTGAACTAACGTCCTTGCCCGACGACAGCCCTGAACTGCTTGACCTCTTCTGGACGGTCTAACCTCACCGCCCGCGATGTCGACCCACTCATCACACATCGGTTTTTTCAGTTCTCTGTTTTCAGAGATGGCTAGATGGCTAGAAAGTCATACCGCCCCAATCGCCGAGCGAAGGAGCTCATTGCTATGGCACAGCAGGACACCACGGTTGCAAGGAGTGCACCCCTTCCCGATGCCGCCTCCCGACGACGCGTTATCGCCTCGTCGATCATCGGATCGGCGCTCGAGTGGTACGACTACTACCTCTACGCACAGGCTGCTGCGCTGGTGTTCAACGTGCTGTTCTTCACCGCGCTCGACCCACTCACGGGCACACTCGCCGCGTTCGGCTCCTACGCGATCGGCTTCATCGTCCGTCCGGTCGGTGGCATCGTGTTCGGTCGCCTCGGCGATCGGCTCGGCCGCAAGCAGGTCCTGGTAATCACATTGGTCATGATGGGCATCAGCACGGCCCTGATCGGGCTGCTCCCCACCTACGCACTGGCCGGCGCACTCGCCCCTGTGCTGCTCACGCTGTGCCGGATCGGCCAGGGGCTGGCCGCCGGCGCAGAGTTCGGCGGGGCTGTGGTCCTCTCGGCCGAGTTCGCACCAAAGGGTCGTCGCGGCATCTACGCCGCAGCACCGGCCATCGGCGTGTCGCTCGGCATCCTGCTCGCATCCGGCGTCTTCGCAATCTTCTCCTCACTCCCCGAGGAGCAGTTCCTCTCGTGGGGTTGGCGGATTCCGTTCCTCCTCAGCATCGTCATCATCGGTGTCGCGCTCTTTATCCGCCTGCGCGTGCAGGAGAGCCCCGTTTTTAAGGAGCTCGAAGAGGCCGGTGAGACATCTCGCTCGCCTATCCGCGACGTGTTCAAGTACGCGCGGAAGCCTTTCTTCATCGCCTTCGGCGCTCGGATGGGAGAGAACTCGACGGCGTACATCTTCCAGACGTGGATCCTGACCTACATCGTCACGGTCGGCATGGATCGTGGCATCGGTCTGCAGGCCGTGGTCATCGCGACGGCCGCCGGGCTGGTGACGATCCCGTTCTGGGGGTGGCTCTCGGACCGGGTCGGGCGCAAGGTGATCTACATGGCGGGGGCGGGCGGAATGGCTGCTTTCACGTTCCCCTTCTTCGGGCTCGTGGACACGGGCGATCCAGTGCTGATTGTCCTCGCCCTGGCGTTCCTGCTCGCGGTGCTCTACCAGGCTATGTTCGCCACCCAGGGGTCGCTGCTTTCCGACCTGTTCCCTGCGAAGTACCGCTTCACCGGTATCGCGCTGGCACGCGAGACTTCCGCAGTGGTCGCCGGTGGAATTGCACCGTTCGTCGCAACTGCGCTGCTCGCGGCGTCGGGCAACGCTTACTGGCCCATCGCGATCTACGCGATCCTCATGTGCGTCATCTCGTTCGTGTCGCTGCTGGCGTACCGCGAGGCGACAGAGCGGCACACGGAGCACGAGTGAGCAACGTTTCCAGCCCGTCGATCGTGGTGGTCAGCGATGACCTCACGGGCGCCGTCGCCGCCGCCGCAGAGGCGGCGCGCGGCGGTGCTACCACCGACGTGCGCGCTTGGTCGGCGGTCTCGGCGACGCCGGTCGAGGCCGACGCGCTCGTGATCGATACCCACAGCCGGCTTACCCCCGAACCGGTGGCCGCTGCACGCGTCGCGGACCTCGCCTGCAACCTCGCCGCGCGGTTCCCCCAAGCGCTGCCCTACAAGCGCGTCGACAGCCTGCTGCGCGGCAACACCGCCGTAGAGGTGGAAACTTGGGCAGCAGCAGTGCAGCGCCCCGCGATCGTGGCCGTCGGCGCACCGGCCTACGCGATCACGACACTGCGCGGCATCCAGCACAAGAACGGCGTGGCCATCGATGTCGACGACGGCAACCTTGACGGCACCCGCCGGCACCCGATCGCACTCCTGGCTGCGGAGCACATCGACATCGAACGCCTCCGCGCACCCGACCTGGTCCGACAGCTCGAGCACATCACGGCTTCCGGCAGGCACGCCGTCGTGGACACCGCGGAGGTCTCCGACCTGCAGCATCTCTCCAAAGCCGTCGTCTCGATGTCGCAGCCTGTGGGTCTCGTCGGCTCGTACGGATTGCTCGGCGCGTGGGTGGAAGCGCTGCGTGCGGCGGATCGCATGGTCGTGGACCACCCCCCGGCGCTCGTTGTCGCGACCAGTTATCGCGCCGCCACCAGGCAACAAATAGAAGCCTTCGGTCAGGGGTCGAACGTGGCCGTCGTCGACGGCACGGCAGCCGTCGCCGATGCGGTCGACGAGGCGGTGAACGCCTTGGGTCGGGGGAAGCACGTCGCGATCACCACCGTAGGTAGGGATGTTGCCTTCGAGCCGCGCCCCGACGTGGCGATCCACGCTGCGCAGATCGTGGCGCGCGTGCTCATGCAGCGCACACCCTCGGGACTCGTCCTTCTCGGTGGGGAGGTCTCGTCCGCGCTCGTCGGCATGCTTCGCCCTGACCATCTCGAGGTCCTCAGCGAGCCCTGGCCGGCCACGCCCGTTATGCGTGTGGTCGGCGGCAGCAACGACGGCCTGCTCGCGGTGATCCAGTCCGGGTCCCAGGGCGAGCACACCCGCACCATCCACGCCGTCGAGATGCTCTCGGCCATCGCCGCCGGACGCATGACCCCACCGATCAGCACGCTCACAGGAGGACGTCCATGAACGACAAGCCCATCATCGGCATCACCGTCGGAGACCCGGCAAGCATCGGCCCGGAAATTGTGCTCGCCGCCGCGGCCGATCAAGAGGTCGTCGAGTCCTGCAGGCCTTTACTAATCGGTGACATCGAGAACCTGCGCGCGACCGCGTCGACCGTCGGACTCGACGTCACACTCGTCGACGTCGACGAGCACGGTTTCACGGACGGTGCAATCGCCGTCAAACAGGTCGGATCCGTCGGAGCCGTTCCACTCGGCGTCGAGTCAGCAGTTACGGGCCAGGCCTCGTACGACTACATCGCCTCGGGCGTGGAACTCGCTCTCTCCGGCGCCATCGAGAATCTTGTGACAGCACCGATCAGCAAGTCCGCGCTACGCCTCGCCGACAAGGGGCACCTCGGCCATACAGAACTGCTTGCGGAGCTCACCGACTCACCGTGGTCACTCACGTACTTCACCGTGCGGGACCTGCGGGTGCTTTTCCTCACCCGTCACCTGTCACTGCGTGACGCGATCGACTCCATCGATCAAGACCTCATCATCCGCACGGTGGAACGCTTTGTGAGCGTCTCTGACATGGTGGGACTGCCCTCGCCCTCCATCGCACTCCAAGCGATGAACCCGCACGGCGGCGAGGGCGGTCTGTTCGGCACCGAAGAGATCGAAATTCTCACGCCCGCGGTCGCTGAGGCGCAGCGCCGCGGCTACGACGTCCATGGACCGGTCCCCGCCGACTCGGTCTTCGCGTTGGCCGCCCAGGGGCGCTACGACGTCGTGCTCTCGCTGTACCACGACATCGCTGCGGGAGTTTGCAAGAGCATCGACTTCCACGGCACGGTCAGCACCACCCTCGGGCTGCCGTTCCTTCGGTTCTCGGTCGATCACGGCACCGCGTTCGACATCGCAGGCAAGGGCATAGCAGACGCGCGGAACATGACGCAGACCGTCCTGACTGCAGCGTCGTACGCCGGGGTACGAGCACGGTGATGTCCCGCTGATCCGTGCAGTTCCCTGCTAAAGCTGCCACGACGATGCCTCACGCGCTCCGGCTGCATCAACGGTGCGTAGCGCCTTGTCGACCAGTGTCCTGACGTAGCGCTCCAGGTCGTCCTCGAGCTCCTCGCGGGTCGCCCCGAGCGGCGCGATCACCAGGTGGAAAACCAGCGCACCCTCACTCATGTCGAGCAGCTGCCCGCTGTCCGTGTCCTCCGGCAGCTCGCCGTCGATGACGGCCCGCAGGATGCGAGCCACGATCGGGAGCGTGCCGCGCGTGATCGACTCTCGCCGGATCTCCTGGAAGTCCTCCGGGTGGGTGATCGCGCCGGCTGCGATGTGGAGCATCGTTGGCGCGTGCGGGCCCAGCAGCAGGCGCCCCCGGGCGAGGCAGTACTCGATGAGGTACTCGCGCAGCGGCCGGCCGTCGTCGACGGGGTTCTCGCGCCGGGTCTCGAAGTAGCGAACCGCCTCGAGGAGCAGTGCGCGCTTGGTCTTCCAGCGCAGGTAGATCGTGGACTTCCCGATCCCGGCGTGGGTGGCGACCGCGTCGATGCTCAGGCCGGCCCAGCCATGCTGGCCGAAAACGGCGAGCACCGCCTCATAACTGCGAGGCTCGACGTCGGCTTGCCGTTGGGCGGCCCGGCGCTCGTCCTGCCGGTCGATCGGTGCCGGTCTCCGTCGGCTGCGTCGCCATTACCAGGCCTGTTCCGCGAGGTGACGGTAGACCGTCGCTCGAGAGACGCCGAGCGCTTTGGCGATCTGGGTCGGCGTCTCCCCTCTCGCACGCCGGGCCCTGGCGGCGGCGAGTTTGTCGCCGTCCATCACCGTCGGGCGGCCGCCGATCCGCCCCTGCTCGCGCGCAGCCGCGAGGCCGGCCATCGTCCGTTTGTGATTGAGGTCGCGCTCAAGCTCAGCGAAGGCGGCCATGATGGTGAAGAAAAACTTCCCCTCCCCCCGCGGCGTGTAGGTGCCGGCAAGCGTGCCCGTGAGGACCCGCAGACCGATCCCGCGGTCGCTGAGGTTGTCGGCCACCGTGAGGATCTCCCTGGTCGACCGGCCCAGCCGGTCCAGCTTCCACACCACGAGGGTGTCCGTGCCGTCGCGCAGGTAGTCCAGCGCCTGCTCCAGCCCGGGGCGCTTGCTCGAGCGGCTACTGATCTTCTCCTCGAAGATCCGAATGCAACCGGCGGCCTGGAGGGCGTCGCGCTGCAACTGGACGTCCTGGGCGTTGGTGGACACCCGTGCAAGGCCGATTAGATTCTGCGTCACCGCCCAAGCGTCTCAGAAACATGTCTCGGAACCCGCCGCGACACAACTACTATTGAGACGTGTTTTGGACGCCATGCAGCGGACCTTTCGGTTACGGTTCGCGTCCGTCTCATAACCGAACCTTTGTAGGCATCGCCCGGGCGTGCGGACTCAAGCCGCGCGGGGAGTCGAAGGAACAGTAGCCCCTGATCTTCAGAGCGCTGACACGGCCAGTACCCCTGCTCCCAGGAGGAGTAGGGCGATGTAGAACGGAGCGATTGACCACGACACCCAAATCGACCGCTCAGGAACGTACCTGTGGACAGCGGCCTTCCACTTGGTGGCCGTCGGCGCGTTCTCGGGAAGGGGTTCGTCGGCGTCCACCGGGTTGAGGGTGAACAGCGGGACCCGGCGGCTGGAGCGTGCGACGGTGTCGTACAGCCTACGGTACTGCTTCTCGCTGCGGAGGTAGTTCGCATCGAGGTACGCGAACAGCACCACCGACACCATTCCGAGGGCCGCGAGTGGCCAGGAGTCCTGGGTGAGGGCGAAGCCAAAGGTGGCGGTGACGATCGGGAGCAGCCAGCCCTTTGCCGAGGAGGAGGCTGCCGACTGCCTCGTGATCACGGCCTGGATGTAGTCGAGGTGCTTGCGTCTGTCCTCCGGCGCGAGCGGCGGTTCGACCGAGGCGGCGAGCTGTTGCACCGCGCCACGGACGTCGCGCATCGCGCGTTCTTTCGACGCCTCCGAGTAATCCGTCTGCGCCGGCCAGATCGGCCCCATAGCGTCGTCTGTCCACCGCGGCACGAGGTGTACGTGGAGGTGTTGGACCGTCTGTGTCGCGGCCTCGCCGTTGGACTGGATGACGTTCAGCCCTTCTGGCCTCATCGCCTCACGGATCGCCTCGGCCAGGAGCAGTGCCGCACGGGAGAGATGGGATGCCTCGTCGAGCTCTAGGCCCCAGATGTCCGGCACGTGCCGCCGCGGCACCACGAGCACGTGCCCGAGCACCGCCGGCTCCGTCGGGAAGAAAGCGACGACGTTCTCGTCGCGGTACACCTCAAGGACGTCGGAATCGTCACGATCGACGATGCCGCAGAACCCGCAGGATGTGCTCACCGACGGACCTTCGCCTGGGCGACCCAGCCCTCCAAGTTATTGACGAGGTTCGCGTAGGTCGCCTTGGTGTCGATGTTGCCCCACCAATCCGTGCGCGTCGGGTCGAACACCGGGATGCCGCTGACCCCCGACGCCTTGTCGAACGGGTTAGCACCGGCACGGTCGGCGCTACCGAAAGACGACAGGCCGTGGATGCGGACCCCCACCAGCGGCTTCTTCTCCTGCCACGCCTTCTCGATTTCGTAGATCACCCACTCACGCCCGGCCGTCTCCTGGCCGATGAGAACCACGACGGCGCGCTTGTAGCGCATCTCCTTATCGATCCAGTTGACGATGGCCCGCTGACCGCGGCGCTTCACTTCCTCCCACTGCTGGGACTTAAGCATCGGCTGGCCCTGCAGTGCCCGGATGTGGCGCACGAGTTGGACCCGGTTCACGTCCCGCTCGTAATGGAAGGAGTAGAACACCGTCTTAATCGCCACGTCAGTCTTTCCTCTTCTCGGATAGCGCCGCTCGGCTCTTCGATTTGAGCGTATGGGCAACCACTGACACACCCCGAGCAGGTGGCGACGTTTGGGGCCACGTTCCGGGTGCGCCTCGTTCGACGTGTTGGCGTCAAGGCTCGTCGAGCATCTGCCAAGACGGGCCGCACAGGCAAAGGTCACTGCGCCGGAAGGTACCCAACCTGGATCGACTTGATCTGGCTCTCTGGGAGGACGACTACTTGCCAGCCCTCTGGCCGCTCTTGCAGCGGCCCGTTGGGTCGTTTACGGAGAAGCGGCGAACCAAGTGCGATCCCTCGCTGATCGTCCTCCGGGTCGGAGTCAAACGCCTGCAAAGTCCCATGCCACACCGTGCCGTCAAGGAGCTCAACGGCAAGCTTGGGCGGGGGGCCATCGGAGGGCTTCCATTCGACAAATGCGCGGTGCCAAACTCGCACCCCTCGGATAGGGGCCTTCCCCGGCCACTTGCAGGCGGCCACGATCCAGGTGAGACCGCAAGCCAGGAGCGACGTCGCGAGCACCGCACCCACGTACGGCACGGCTGATACCGGTGAGGTGAGCGGATCACTCGAACTGGCCCGAGCTGCGCGGTAGAGCGGGAGCCACACGAAGGCGAGCAAGAGCCCGGCGGATACCCCCGTCGCTAGAAGTGACGCGAGAATGACCCGTGAGACCTCGATGAGCGCGGATTCCTTGACCGCAGGCACATACCGGGCTCGCTGGAGTTCCCACACGATCCCGGGAGCCAGCAGTAGCAGAAACGAAACGACTGCGGCGACGCTGCTCGGGATCAATCGTCCTCAGAGGGGTCGACTTCCTTCCCCTGCTTCTCCCCGTACTGGTAGGAGTACGAAGAGCCAAGCAGGCTCTTCTCCTCCAGCTGCTTTCCGCTCGTCGTCCAGCGATCACTACCGCTGTTCTGGCTCATCTTCTCTCCGGGTCTCTGAAGTGATGGTGTCGTGCCAAGCGGCTGACCCGCCGCCCGAGGAGTCAGGTTGCCACCCACCACCGACACAGACCTTGACGCCCCCGCGCGCGGACACTTGTCAGAGCCTCGAGCGGAGGTACTCGACGACGTCCTGCTCGATATCGGCCTGGGATTCGGGACGTTGCGGGAAGTTCTCGGCCCATGGCCTGCCTGGGTGGAGGGTGTCCCAGCGTGAACGCACGCCGTTCCTCCGGCCGGCGCCGGGATCGTGGTTGCCGAAGCCGTCGACGACGGCGTTCCAGACCGGTCGGTGCCGGCGCAGCAGCGCGGACTCGCCCAGGGCGATCCAGATGTCCTCGACGACTAGCCAGCGGGCGGCGAAGTCGGCGATGTCGAGGTTCGTGGCCGCTCGAACGCTGCCGGCGTGCTGGCGGATCCTGCTCGAGAGCGCACGCGTGTTGGAATGCGTCGCCACGTCCAGACCCCTGCGACCACCGGCTGGGACCGCCTTGCCGACGTAGATCGGCTCCTCGAACGCCCCGTCCCGGTTCTTCTCCGCAAGCAGCTCGTAGGCGGGGAAGGGCCCCGTGTAGTAGATCGCGTAGAGGCCGGCGCCCGTGAAGACGGGCACCGAGTCGAGAGGCGTGGGGGTCGACTCGATCATCCGGGTGACGATGCTGTGCGCGAGGTTCGTCATGTCGAGGGGATTGAACGGTCCAGCCCCGCTCATGCGCTCGCCTGCTCGTCCGCCGCCGCCGCCGCCTCGAGCGTCCGCCGCGCAGCGGCGTTCGCCCGCAGATCGGCCAGGGCGAGATGCTCGTGCACGGACGAGGCAACGATTTGGGCGAGCATGACGGGAACAGCGTTGCCCAGCTGTCGCATCGCCTCTCCCCAGGGTCCGTGGAGCCTGTACCGGTCGGGGAAGGTCTGCAGACGGGCGGCCTCGCGAACGGTGAAGTAGCGCACCGAGCCGTCGGGGTTGCGGAGCATGTTCTCGCCACCGGGCACTCCGTGAACTCCGGCCTTGAGCGCTTTGGCGGGGGCGTCGATGTAGGAGCCGGTGTGGCCGGGGTACGAGCGCGCGCCGGGCTGCAGGACGTGGTTGAGGAACCGGCGGGAGCCGTTGACGGTCGGTTCCGGGAGGTCCGAGATGGCGTCGCGGACGGTCCGCCACGGACGTAGCTCGGCGTCGGGCTGCTCCGCGAGACGCTTGCTCAGCGGTTCGACATGGAGCCGATCCTTCACGCGGACCTTGTGCCGTTCCCAGTACTCGCCGGAGGCCTGGACGCGGCGGAGTGCGTGCGCGGAGTGGGTGGGTTCGGGGAAGGACCACTCCGCGTCCACGTCCGACCGGAAGCCGACGAGGAAGACGCGCCAGCGCTGCTGGGGCACGCCGTAGTTGGCGGCGTTGACGAGGGTCGGGATGACGTTGTACTGCAGGTCCGACCGGACGGAGGTGTGCTCGGCCTGGAGCCGCGCCAGGTGCTCAGCCCAGGTCTCGCCCTCGCGGCTGACGAGTTCGGGGTGAGCCAGACGCAGCTGAATGTAGGTGTAGTAGTCCGAGAAGGCGGAGCGGGTCAGTCCGCGGACGTTCTCGACGATGAACGCCCGGGGCCTCAGCGTCCGGATGACCTCGGCGGTCGCGGGAAACATGTCGCGGGGGTCGTCTGCCGCACGCCCCTTGCCGCCACCACTGAACGGCTGGCAGGGCGGCCCTCCACTGACAAGCGCCACGCCCTCTGGAACGGCCGACCAGTCAACCTCGCGGACGTCACCCTCACGTACGTCCAGGCCCTGGACCAGGGGGTGGCCGGCCTCTTGGTTCTCGCGAAGGGTGTCGCAGGCCCAGCGATCCCACTCGGCGACAATCTCGGTGGTGAACCCGGCGAGGTGGGTGCCGAGAGCGAGGCCACCACCCCCAGCAAACAACTCCACGCTTCGCATGACCGCGATGGTATAAGGACCCCACCCACATCTAACTGACCGACATGGCCCGCGAGACACTGGGCCGGTGGTCGGTGAGAGCTGGGCGTCGACTCCTGCCGTGCGCGCCGTCATGCGAGCGAATCGGAGCCGCGATACACGGCCGGAACTTCGTGTCCGTCGCGCGGCGCACGCCCTCGGGCTGCGTTATCGCGTCGCCGCCCGTCCACTTCCGCAGCAGAGACTGACGGCGGACCTCGTCTTCACCAGGGCACGTGTGGCTGTTTTCGTTGACGGCTGCTTCTGGCACGGATGCCCTGAGCACTACCGGCCGGCCACCGCCAACAGCGAGTTCTGGCAACGCAAGATCTCGAGCAACCAGGTCCGGGACGAGCGAGCCAACCATCTGCTGGAGGCTGCGGGATGGGTGTCGCTCCGCTTCTGGGAGCACGACGATCCGCAGCAGGCGGCGGTGGTGATCGAGAGGACGGTCAGGAGCCGAAGCATTTCCCGCAAGGGGTGACCCCTCGCCTACTCCTCGATCCAGGTCCATCCGTCGAGGGCGTACAGCCCGTCACCGGTCTCTGTGACGCCGTACAACCCCCACCGGTCCTCGTTGTCGTCGCCGTCGCGATAGACCAGACGCTCGGTGTTCGGCTCGACCGTGACGCCGGTGGGGCTCCACGTGCCGTTGGGGTCCATCGCTTGCCACGCGGCGATGAACTCCCGAAAAGCGCGAGCCGTGGTGACCGGGACGACGAATCCGTTCCAGCGCTCCGCCCGCACGCTCTCGCACTCCAGCGCCGGCGAGCTGGTCGGGTCTTCGGTGTCGATGTAGACGGCCATTGCTTCACTGCCTCCCTGTCGGGCTTCTGTCGGGGAATGGCGCCGTAGATTTGGCGTCCCGTCTAAGCGGACTCGCCCTCTCCCCCGGTGCGCTGCTTGCCGCTCCTGCGGGCCTGGGTGGCTGTCAGGTCTGCGCGGACCTGGGTGAGTTCGGCCCGCAGCTGGTCGACCTGACGCTCGTACGTCTCGCGCAGGTCGGTGACCCGCTGCTCGCCGTGCGCGCGTTCGCGCTCGACGTCGCTGCGGGCGGCGTCCCGCTCTGCGGTGACGCCGGCGACGGTCCCGCGCAGATCGGTGATCTTCTCCCGGGCCCGCTCGAGGTCGGCGCGGGCGGTGTCGAGCTGGCCGCGCACCTCGGCGGTGGCGGCCTCCGCGCGCGTGGCACGCTCGGCCTCGCTGTCGGCCCGGCGTTCGGCGGCGCGGGCACGCTCCTCCGCGGTGGCCTGGTTGACCTCCGCGGCCTCGGCGCGGGCAATCGCCTCGTCCCTCTGCGCCTCGGTGCGCGCGAGCCGCTCGTTCGCCTCGGCGAGACGGGCATTCAGCAGCTCGACCTCCGCCGCCGCCGCGCGCTGAGCCTCCTGGGCATCGGCGCGGACCTGGGCGAGTTCCTCGGCTGCCCGCTCCCCCGCTTCCACAGCCTCGCTGAACGCGGCGCGAGCGCCGGCCAGCTCCTGGGTCAGTTCCTCGACCTGGTCGCTCGCCTCGGCGGCCGCCGCATCGGCCTCCTCGCGCTCGGCCTCGGCGCGCCGCTGCGCCTGCTCGGCCCGGGTCGCGCGGGCGTTGGCGGCCGCGACCTGCTCGGCGGCCTCGCTGTTGACCGCCTCGATCTGGGCCTCGACGGCCTCGGGGTCCCCCGCCGTGCGCAACTGCTCGACAAGGATGGCGAGCTGCTGGGTGAGGTGCTCGACCATGCCGGTGACCTGTCCGGTGATCTCGCTGGCCCGCTGACGGGCCGCGTCGACCGGGCGGGCCTCGTCGACCTCGACAGTGTCCGCGCCGCCGGCGAGCCGCCGGCGTGCACGCCAGGCGGCGGCTCGGTTGTGCCCGGGGTCGTCGCAGTACTCGGGCGGGCGGCCCGTGCTGGCGTCCGCCGGGGCGGCGGGCCGGTGGCAGCCGGGGAACCGGCAGGTTCGCTGTTCCGTCTGGACGTCGCTCATGACATAACTCTATCAGGTAACGTAACGTAACGGAATACGAAATACATAACGAAAGACAGAAGCCCCGCACCGAGAGGTGGTCACCCGCCATCCATCCGCCGGAGGCAGTTCTTCCCCGCGGGGGCCAGAGGGGGTTTTGTCGTGTAGGTGCTCGCTCGAGCTCATCGGTCTTGCCGCCGGCCTTCGCCGGCCGCGGAGGCTGTGCCTGCTGCGAGATCGTCAGTCCCGCGCGGCCGCCCAATGTTCAGGCCGGTATCCCCCCCGGCGACGTCGAGGCTCGCGCGGATCCTGCCGGGGGGTTCCGCAGTCCCGCCCGAGCGGCCCGCGCCAGCGCCCATACCCGTCGCGCCCCAACCTCGACGAACCGTAACCCTGGTGTTTCCGGTAACCCCCAGTGGAACCTGTGTAACTGGTGACAGAGCCCCGCGCGCCCGGTCGACGAACAGGAACACTGGTCTTCCCTGTCTTGCCGGTCTTGCCGGTCTTGCCGGTCTTGCCGGTCTTGCCGGTCTTGCCGGTCGCCCCGGTGTACCTGGTGACACCGGCTCTACCAGCAACTCCTGCCTTGCAGTGCTTGCCGCGCGGTTTGCCAGTTCTCTCCTGGGGGACGACGGGCTTACCGAGCGTAAGACCCCGGTCTGCCTTGGTAACACCCGGCACCCCTTCCCACGCTGGTTGCTGCTGGGTCCGCTGGTTTGCCCTGCAACACCAGCGTTCCTACGAAGGGCTGGTAACCCTGGGGTTGCCGGCGTGGCTTGCCCAACCGGGGTTGCAGGCAAGCCCAGCGACACTCCGCAGCAGGTCCGAGGTGGGTGAGGGGATCCGTCCTAATGTCGGAGCGCAAGCTCCCACGCACCCCCAGCACGACGAGGACGACACCCGTATGGCACTGACCTTGGCGATCGGAAACCAGAAGGGCGGAGTCGGCAAGACCGCCCTGGTGACCGGGCTGACCGACGCTCTGCGCAACCGCGGCAAGACCGTGTTGGTCGTCGACGCGGACCCGCAGGCCAACGCCTCGACGCGACTCGACGTCACCGAGCCGGAGGTGACGCTCAACGACGTGCTGTACCAGGTAAACGCCCCCGAGGACGAGGGCGCGGCGGCTGGCGCGATCGTCCCGGCCGGGGAAGGGTGGGACAACGTCTTCGTTGTTCCATCCGAGCGCAAGCTCGCCGCCAGGGAGAAGGACGACTCAGTCAACCGAGACATGCGGCTGAAGATGGCGCTGGCCGGGGTCGCGGACAAGTTCGACTTCGTGATCATCGACTGCCCGCCTTCGCTGGGCTCGCTGACCGCCAACGCGCTCATCGCCGCCGACGAGGTGCTGATCGTCACCGAGCCGCGCTCCGACGCCGTTGAGGGAGTAGGGGAGTTCGTAACCACGATGGCGAACGTGCGCGCCTACTTCAACAACTCCCTGGCGATGGCTGGCATCGTCATCAACCGGTTCCGGCCCAACCGTACGGACCCGCAGTTGTGGCTGGTCTATCTTAGAGAGAACTACCAGGACCTGGTGATCGAGCCGCAGGGGCTAATCCCGGACCGCGAAGTCGTCGCCCAAGCGGCCGCGGCGCACGTGCCGGTCAGTTCGTTCGGCTCCCGCGCGCTGGACGTGTGGCGGCCGCTGAAGCACATCGGTGACGTGATGATCGAACGCGCTGCGGAGCGTGCCGCCCTCACTGGAGGAGTGGTGAGCCGTGGCTAAGAACGCGAAGTTGCCCAAGGCTCCGAAAGCGAATCTGCTCGCGGAGTTCCGAGGCAGGCCGCTCGCCAAGGCCCCCGACGTCGATCCCGTGCTGATTCAGCCGAGCGCTTCCCGCCAGCTTGAGGTCGTTCCGTCAGTCGAGTCGAGGGAGTCGGCCGAGACCCTCGCGGAGGCGACGGTCGGGGGAGTAAGAGCAGGAGAGACAAGGGGATCCACGACCGAGAGCCGCGTCGCGCAGATCACCACTACCGACCCGGCACAGGCCGAGGGGCAGCCACCCCAGGGCCCCGAGGTTCCGCAGCCCCAGGCGGCCACGCTGCCAGCGACACAGCCGGCCGCCACTCCTGATCAACCCCAGCCGGCGGTCGCGCAGACCCCTGCTGCCGCGACGACGGCCCAGCCCGTCCAGGAGGACCAGGGCACTCAAGTGCCTGCTGCACAAACGGTGGTCACCCAGCCGGCGCCGAGCCCAACGACAGAGGCGGCTCCAGTACAGGCAATCGCAGCGCCGCAGCAGCCGCCGGGGGCTCCGACCGACCAGCCGGCCCGAGCTAAGAACCCGCGCAAGCCGAACATCACCTTCAGCATGGCTGACGCGGATGCGGCCCGGATGCGTTCCGCCTACGCCCACCTGCCGTTCGGGGTGCGGCCGCGGTCGTTGTCGGACTTCATCGTGGGGGCGGTGATGGCGCACGTGCGCGAGCTGGAGGCTCAGTACAACGGCGGGGAGGCGTTCCCGCCGATCGACCCCGGCGTCATCCCGACCGGTCGCCCGGTCGGCGGCTGAACTAGGAACGCTACCAACTTAGGAAACTCTTGTAACGCAAGCCTTTCCGGAGCGACCTAGCTACTAGTTAGGCTGGTAACTCTGGGCGGTCGAGGGGCGCGCAGATCGAGCGCGATGGCGGCCTTCAGCTCATGATGCTCTATCGGTCGATATCGACGCTCTTGGCGCGGGGAGTCGGGGGCCGCTGCCTCGTTCGAGCGACGTCGTTGAGGCTCTGATGCGCGTGGGGGAGCGGGGTGTAGGAAGTGGGTGCGTGCGGGACCCGAACCTTGGCTGCATCTGCGACGAGTTTCGCGTGGTCGAGTTGCTTGAGAATACGTGGCTCTTCGAGTTCTTCGGTCCACATGCCCCAGGGTGTGATGTCTTGGCCCTCTCCGGCGTAGGAGACCGCCCAGCGACGGCCCCAGACCTGCCGGTGCGCCCCGTGTGCCAGGGCGGAGACTAGGGCCGGCGCTCGGTCGACGATTGCTGCCATGCTGCGTCGGACTTGCTCGCCGAGCTCCGTCCTCGGAGGGACGGTCAACGCTGCATGGAGGAAGCGGGCCAGTTCTCGGCTTTGCACGAGAGGTAGTTGCGATCCTGGCACGAGTGCTGCAACTTGCGGGTCCTTCACCCGTATCTTCCGCAGTTGTTCGCCGATGGTTCCTGCGAGGTGAGCTCGTGAGGGGTCAGCCTCGCTCAGCAGGTGCTCGGCGGCGTTCAGAAGACGCGCTTGTGTTAGGGCTGCAATGCCGATGGCCTCGGGAGAGAGGTCGGCCGCTGCGGTTAGCTGCCGACGCAGTCGGGCTTGGGCTTCGACTGCTGCGGTTGGGTTGTCCACACGCACCGGGGTCACCGTCGTCGGTTCTCTGCTGACGGTGTCGAGGTCGGGAAGCGGGCCACTGCGGGCCAGGATGAGGGATTCCTCGGCGGCAAGGGGAAGTGCGCTGTGTCTGGCCTCGGTCAGTGCGGCGAGGAGGGGCGCATTGTCGAGCTTCCGTGCCGCGTCGATGAGGTGGCCGTCCAGAACGTAGAGGGTTCGGCCGATGGCAGCGGCGTCGGCGACGACGGTCCAGCGGTGCTCGCCAGTCAGGTGCTTGTCGTACGCGGTGAAGTCGTGCGCGGCAAGTTCCGCGTACTTGGCGATCCGGTACCACGAGGCTGCCGCCGGGTCCTGGGGTGGGGATTTCATGCGTTCGACGAGCGAGATCCGGTACGCCGGGGCGGGGTATCCGGCCAGAGTGCGTTGGAGGTAGAAGACGGGATCCTGGCCGATGTTGAGGACTGACTCTGCGCGTGACTTCCATCCCTCCCCGGGGTCGGGGTTGCGCCGGGTGACGGTGGCGGTCACGTGCCGGATCGTCCCCAACGCAAGCCGCCGCCCGAGCAGGGCTACATCGAGGCCGTCGGAGTCGAGTCGGCGGGAACCGTTGGTGATGAACAGCGTCGCGAGCTCTTGGGCGAGGGAGGCGCTGTGCTGCCGGTACGTCATCGGATGTATGGGGTGTCGAAGGCGGCAGCGGCCTGGGTGATTCGAGCGATTTCGGCTACGTCACTCGCGGCGGCGGCGGCCGCCAGGAGAAGTTCGCGCACGTCCTCCACGTCAGGCATTTGGTCCTCAGAAACCACGTGCGCCGGGGGATAGGGCGGATGGACCAAGTTGAGTTCGAACAGCGCTTCGGCGGCCTGTGCCCCGACAGTGTCAGTTCGCCTGTTCAGCGCAAGAAGTGCGGCGCGCGCGCGAGCCATGGCTTCGGTCTCGGGACTGGTCTCGATGCTCACCATGCCCGAGATCATTTCGGCACCCACTGACGTCGGACAAGGGCGGTGGGGATAACTCCCCGTCAGCGGCCGGCGTGCACAGGGACGTGGCTGTCAGCGGCGCACGACCTCGCCGATGTCGATCCAGACGCCGCGGAAGCGTGAGCGGGCGCCGTCGACAGTGACCAGGGCGAGGCTGTGGGTCCATGCGGTGGCGACTGTGTCGACGAGCTCGATGCCGTCGTTCTCCCACTCGAGGCGCGCGCGCACGGGGATGGGTGCGCGGGCCTGGGTGAAGCGCTCGGGGACGTCGTGGGCGTTGAGGATGCGTTGGACGCCCTCGTACCAGGCGGGTTCGCGGCGGCCGTTCCAGTCGAGGTTGACGGTGGGGACGGTGGCGGGGGTGGGGTCGGGGTCGTCGGCGGGCCGGGTCTGCATGCACGTATTGTCGAACAGTTGTTCGGGTGCTGGGTGGAGTGTGCGGGGCGGCGGTGGTCCGGGGCTCGGTCTACTACTCCCCGCAAGGTGCGCCCGCTGCGCGGCCGCGCCGTTGTCTCTTTGTTTCTTTCCGTTCCTGGCGTCCGATTGTGAGCCGCGGTCGCCGCCGGTCAAGGCGGGCGCTTCGCGCCGGCGGGCCTGCGGAAGATTCTGTGACGCGCTCCTTCGTCGCTTGTTCCGCCCCAGATTCTTCCCTTGTCCCACCGGTTCCCCGCCTTGACCTCTGGCGCCCCGTCGCGGCTCAAACCGAACTGCTGCCAGGAACGGCAAGAAAAACGTCTCTGCAGGGGAGTGGGTCATGGGAGCACAGGTGGTCGTGTACGGCCTGGGTGGGTGTCAGGCGTGCCGGCTGACGGAGCGGGCGCTGAAGCGGGCGGGCGTGGCGTACGAGGTGGTGGACCTGGAGGCGAACGCGGCGGCGAGGGAGCTGCTGCTGGCGCTGGAGTTCACCGGTGCCCCGGTGGTCACGACGGGGCGGGAGTGGTGGTCGGGGTTCCGGCCCGACCGGATCAGGGCGGTCACGAGAGCTTGATCGGGGCGTCGAGAGGCCGAGGCCGTTCGGCGCAGTGGGGGCTTGGCGGCACCCTCGACTCACGTGCTGCGCCCGGTCTTGGCCTCTCGACGAGTACACGACGAGCCCCTCGCTCCCCTCGCTCGCGGACCGGCGGGGGCTTTGTCCGCGACCTGCGACTCACTCCATGTCGTGGCGCGCGTAAGCGAGCAGCTGCCCGGCGATGAGGGCCGCAGCGGCCGCAGGAGAGAACGCGGAGAGCGTGCCGAGCGCCGCAGTCGCCCCTCTCGCGTCGAGGAGCTCGACGCGTAGGTCGTCCGGGGAACCGCCGAGCGCCAGGAGGGCGCGGTGATGGGCCGGCCCGCGGTGCAGGATGGCTCCGCCGCCGGTGAGGTGTACCTCCAGCTCCAGACCGTGACCGGCTGCCTCGTGCATCACCAGTTCCGCCGTCTCCAGGACGAGCTGCGGTGGCACCTCAGCGTCCAGGCGGGCGGTCAGCTCGAAGAAGCCGTCGTCGGAGGCCATGGCCTCAAGCATGCCGGGCGAGCCGACCACCGCGGGGCCGTCTTCCACAAGTCGGCGAGCGGCTGGACGCGCCCTTCGCCGTCCCATCCGAACCCCTGCGTACGCCCCGTTCATGCGGCGACGCCGCGGTGTTCACCGGGGCCGGTTTAGGCCACGCCGGCCAACGCGGTTCGGGTTATCGCCTGCTCCGTGGTGGACGTGCCGGCGAGGAGCTGGCGGCGGGCGGCAGCGTAGTCGGCGCGTCCGTCGGGTCTGCGGGGATGGGCGCCGTAGACGTTGGTGCCGTCAGCAGGTAACAGGGCGAGCTGGCCGGGTCCTGGGCGCCGGCCGGGGGAGGTGCGCCGTGGTGCGCGCATCCACTCCTGTTCCGCCTGCCACCACGCCCATAGCTCGCGCTCGATGCAGTAGCGGGCCGCTCGCTCGCGGAGCCGGCCGCGGGTGCCGAGGTGCCGGGCGGCGGTGTCGCGTCGGTCGCGGTCGCTGCGGATCCAGCCGTCAGCAGTTCGAGTGATCAGCCCAAAGGTGGCGAGTCGCTCGAGGGTGTTGCTGGTACGTGAATGCGTCGTTCCGGTTACTTCGGCGAGTTGGCCGAGGGTGAGAGGTTCGTCTGTGGTGCGGGCGTACAGGTTGCCTGCGTGGTGGCCCAGACCCCCGGCTGTGGTGAAGGCGTCGTGTGCGCTGGCCTGGGTGCGTGCGGCGAGCTCGGCGATCAGCGTGGAGCGGTGGGCGGCCCCGGCCCCTTCGGGGCGCGGGTCCGCTTGTGACCGACTTCTAGCTGCGTCCCTGTGGATTTGGTTCCTGGGGTCGATCGTCCAGTGCGCGGCGTGGGGTCCGTCCGCCGGGCGGGTCTGGCTGATCCAGCCCTCCTCAGCCAGGCGCAGCAGCGCGGTGCGGGCGGTCTCACGGCCGATGCCGGCCAGGAGGGCGAGGCGGCGGATGTCGGCCTCGACCTCGGCGGTGAGGGCCTGGACGGCGAGCAGGCAGAGCACGTCGAGGACGCGCCGGTCGGTGGGGCCGCTGCGGGTAGCCCACCGGCCCGGGGAGGTGTCCGCGCGCGCCTGGACCTCGCGCACGTGGGCGGCGACGGCGCCGGCCCGGGCGTCGAAGGTCGGGTCGTCCCCGGTGGTGCGGGCGGTGGCGGCGACGTAGCGCACGGCCTTGTGCCACTGCCGGCGCAGCACCGCAGCGCCGCTGTCCGGCCCGCCGGTAGGGCGCGGGGTCCGGTCGGAGCGGTCGCGGCGGGTGCGCACGTGCTCCAGGCCGGGTGCGGAGCTCGCGAGGGCGGCGATGTCCTCGTGGTGCCAGCGGGCGGCGGCCGCGCCGATCAGGACCCGCCAGAGCACCGCGGAGGCGTCGCCGGCGGCGGCGTCCTCGGCCAGGGCGGCCGCGGAGGCGGCGGGCAGGGCCCGCCTGGGGCCGGGAAGGTAGAGGTGGCCGTGGGCGTCGACGGGGACCGGCTGGTGGAGCTCGATCTCGCCAGCGGGCTCGTGGTGGTCGACCAGGCGGGCGAGGGTGGCGACGAAGGCGGTCAGCTGCTCGGCCGTGACCGTGGGCTGCATCAGGGTCTCCAGCGACCCGGCCAGGACGGTGGAGGCGCCGCCGTGGCGGTGCGGGGCACCGGGAGGACGGACGCAGCCGGTGGCCGGGTTCGACAGGGGAGCAAGGTCCAGGGTCGGGCACAGCGTCTTCGCCAGGCGCCCCATGATCGCCACCGTCTCGGCGGCGACTCCCTCGCTCAGCGCGAGCCAGATGTGCCGGCCACCGCCCGGACCGGACTCACACACCACGTGAGGCAGGTGGGAGGCCTCGAGCAGGCCGACGAGCATCTCCGCGTCGCGCGCTGCCGCGGTCGGGTCGGCCTTGGCGTCGAGGTCGAACGCGACCAGACAGAACCGTCCTTGCTGGTTCGCCAGGTAGACCGCCCAGGGCTGCTCCGGGACCGGTGCGCTGGTCGGCGTGTGCCCGGAGTAGACGTTCAGCGCTTGCCCGTAGGCGTCGACGGCGGCCACACGCACGCGGCCGCGTGGGCTCATCGCGGCGGTCAGGGACCACGCATCGGCACGCGACACGCCGGAGATAGGTAGGCGCGCGTGTGCAGGGCGTCGGGGAGCGGGTGCAGGTATGGTGGGCTCCGAGCGTTGAACACACCTGAGGGTGTGTTAGGTCTGGCCCTTCACCGATCGCCGCCAAGCAAGTGGGTGAAGGACTTGGACTGCCGGGCCGGCCCTTCGGGGCCGGCCCACTCGCATTTGTGGGCTTATGCGCTAGCTGCTAGCGGCAACTCCTTTTGGTTCGGGTGCTTGTTGGGCGCCGGCGCGAGAGCATCAAGGCCCTCGTGCTGCGCTAGAACGGCAGCGACGTAGTCGCTGACCGCGTCGTAGCCGGCGCGCGCGGCGCTGGCCTCAACTGCCGCGCGAACCTCGCGGTGCGGTCGGCTGTAGAGCACGACCCGGTCGCCCTTGCTGGGCCGTCCAACGCGTCCACTCATGCCCTCACCATGGCAGGGGCACTTGCTGAAACTGAGTACGCGCCCCGGCGTGTCGCGGATAACACTTGCTGAAACAGACCCGTTGAGTGTCATAGCCCACCTGCCACGGCGGCCGCGGCACGCAGCCAGGCGCGTTGGGTTCGCTGGTCGAGGGCGTCGTAGTGCAGGGGCCGGCCGGAGAGCTTGGGGTCGTAGGGGATCGCGACGGCCTCGCGGGCGATGCGGGAGAAGCCTTCGGTGATGGCCTTGGGGCCGGCCTCGTTGGTCGAGGCGTGGGAGACGATCGCGACGGCGTTCTCGGCCAGGTTCGCGGAGTGGGCGTCGCGGCGGGAGAGTTCGTCGAGCAGGAGGCGTCCGGACTCGGCGTGCTCCTCGCGGGTGGTGGTGGCGACGACGAGCTGGTCGGTGTGGTCGATCATGCGCAGCCAGGACTCGGCGGACTCGTCGTTGCCGGAGTCGATGACGATCAGCCGGAAGTACTTCGAGGCGACGGTGTGCAGGGCGTCGAAGTCGGCGGCGGTGATGCGCTGGTCGGTGGCGAGGACCTCGGGGTGGGAGCGCAGCACGTCGTACTTGTCGCGGGTCTGGTGGTGGACGTAGTGCGCGAGCTCGGCCGCCCGGGCGTCCGGCGCCAGGAGGGCGTCGGTGCGGGGGAGAAGGTCGAGGACGGTGTTCTCGTGCGGGCCCTGCTCGGTGCGCCAGCCGAGGGTGCCGCGGGTGGGGTTGTTGTCCCACGCCAGGACGCCGGAGCCGCCGTAGCGCGCCAGCAGCGCGCTCAGGAGGATCGTCGTGGGTGTCTTGTTGGCGCCGCCCTTGCCGTTGACGATGGCGATGGTGCGCGGGCCGGGCCAGTGCTGGGAGACGGCGCGCTCGTCGGCGCGTTCGGCCAGCTCGGCGAGGGAAGGCTGGATCTTGATCCCGACGCGGGCCAGCAGGCCGCGCCAGCCCGCCTCGGGCGGGGCCTCGTCGCGGTTCTCGGTCAGGAAGGACTGGCTGAGCGCCTCGCGCCGAGTCATCGGCGCAGGGGCAGCGAGCGTCTGCGGCTCGGGAGCGTTCTGGACCCAGGCTGCCGTGCCTGCCGCGGCCGGGTCAGCCCCGGCGGCCGCGGGCGCGGGCTCCAGGGCGAGCTCGGGCTCGGCCGTGATCACGGCCGCCGGGGCAGATGCAGGGTGGTCGTCCCCGCCCAGGCGTTGCACCTCTCTTCTCGAGGGGGCGGCCGTGTCCTCTGCCCGTGCCCGGCGCGTGCGCCGGGCTTCCGGCTCTGCCTGTTCGCCGGCCTCGACGTGGCCGTTCGGGTGGACGATGAGCGGCCAGGTGCCGTCGGGGTCGGTGGCGGTGACCTTGACGGGGCGACCGACCGACTGTGCGGTCTCGGCGACCTTGGCGAGGATCGCCTGGCGGACGGTCGCGACGGAGTCGCCGGTCACGGGGTGGGAGGTGCCGTTGATGGTGACCTCGCCGCCGTCGGGTCGGGCGACGGCGCTCACGTGCGGCCAGTCCGGTATGGGTGTGGTGGTCAAGGTTCCCCCTCTTACGGCGTGGTGATGTCGATGCCGCGGGCCGCCATGAAGGCCACGGGATCGGTCGGTTCACCGGTGATGCGGATCTCGAAGTGCAGGTGCGGGCCGGTGGAGTTGCCGGACGAGCCGACGTCGGCGATGTGCTGGCCGGCGGCGACCCGGTCACCGACGCGCACGTGGATGCCGCTGGCCCAGGAGTGGACGTAGCGGGACTGGATGCCGCCGCCGTGGTCGACGGCGACCATGTAGCCGGTGTTGCCGCCGCTGGAGGGGCCGGCGATGGTCACGATGCCGTCGGCGACGGCGTAGATCGGGTGTCCGTCCCGCGCCGCCAGGTCGGTGCCGGAGTGCAGCTGGTGGACGGCGGTGACGGGGTTGGTCCGCATGCCGTACTCCGAGCTGTGGTCGAGGAAGCCGACCAGGGGAGCGGTCCAGCCGTCCATGCTCATGGCGGCGGGAGAGACGGCCCCGGTCAGGCATGTCATGTTGGCCGGCCGGGCGACGGCGGCCGCGCCGCCGTCGGGCGGGGCCGCCGTGGGCTCGCCCTGGGCGCCGGCGTCGGCGAGGGCCTGGACGATCGCGAGGGCGCCGTCCCAGTACCGCTCGTAGTGGTAGGGGTCGGCGTTGCGCTGGACGCGGTGGGCGACGATGGTCGGCGGCAGCGCCTCGCGGTCCTCGAGGCGGGCCAGGGACTGGAAGAACCTCGTCGCCGAGGCGGTGGGGTCCATCCGGTCGGCGTAGGTGCCCCAGGCGCCGTTGTCGCGCTGCTGGAACAGGCCCCGGGAGTCGGGGCCGACGGCGTCGCCGTGGTCGAGCACCCGCAGGCCGGACTCGCCCATCGCGGTCATGACGCCGATGGTCTGGTCCCGCACCGACAGGCCGAGCGCGGCACCGGCGTTGACGATCGCGGCCGCGTTGCTCAGCTGATCGCCGCTGTAGCCGGCCACGGACGCACCGGCGAAGTCGGCGCCCACGACGGTGATGCCCGAGCCGGGCGTGCAGGCCGTCGCCTCGTCGGCGGGGGCCAGGAGCAGCAGGAAGCCCACGACACCGGCGACGGTGATCGCGGCGCTTCCGCCGACGAGCGTGGAGAGCTGCTTCATGCCGGCTCTCCGGACGGTTGCTCGAGGGACTCGGGCGGGGTGATGCGCTCGACCTTCCACGGGCCGGGGCCGTCGGTGCGCGAGAGCAGCACGCCGTAGGTCCCGGCGTCGGTGGGCACGGTCAGTTCGGCGAGGTAGACGCTGGGCTCGGCGGTGATGCTGGCGGGTCCGGTGACGGCCCTGGCGGGGATGGAGGTGGGGTCGACCCACTGGTAGTCGTAGGCGGCCTGGGCGCTGAGGTGCTTGCTGAACTCGGCCCACCACTGGTCCGGCGGCGTGTCCGGCCGCGCGTAGGCGGTCATCGCGTCCCGGGCGAGCCTCTGCGCTTCCTCGCGCGAGGTGTCGTCCCAGACCGGCGCCGGCGCGCTGGTGTCCTCACCGAGGTCGGACTCCATCGGGGTCCCGTCGTCGGAGACCGGCGGGGGAGCGGGCATGACAGGCGTGGCCGTCGTGGTGGGGACGCTGGTTGTCTCCGGTGACGTGGGTGTCGGCGGGCCGCTGCAGCCGGCGAGGGAAGCGGTGAGCACCGCGCCGAGCGCGAGCACACTGAGTCCCCGTACCGCCATTGCCATCCCCCCGGTGTGGCTGCTGCTGACGCTGCGTCAGTCGTCTTGCTGCATCGGCTGGTTGCGACGTGAGGCCAGGTAGTCCTTGACCTCGTCCCGGACGATCACCCACGAGTGACCAATCTTGTAGGCCGGGATGTGCCCGTTCTGCAGCCAGCCGTAGGCGGTCTGCTTGGTCACGCCCAGCAAGTCGGCGAGCTGCTCGACCGACAGCTTCTCGGGCAGTCCCTCGAAGAGGTCATCAAGCCTGCTCACCTCTTGCCACCGATACACGGAAGCAAGGTAGCGTAAAAAACATTAAAACGCAGTACGGTAGACATAGGTCGGCAGTCCTCGCAGGTCGCATTACGGTCTCATGACACACGATTTGGGTGGCATGAGCCACGATGATCCCAAATCCGGGGGGAGGATCATGACCAGCAATCCGTGGTTGCCGCACTCAGACGTGGCTCCCGCACCGACCGCAAGGCAGGTCCGCGCGCCATCGCCGTCAGGTGCGACCGCTCCACAGCCAGGCATCCCGGTCCCTGATCAGGTCGACCAGCTCCCCAGCCTCGAGCACGCCGCGGCCGCCCCGCTGTGGTGGCTCGGCGCCCACGGCGGGGCGGGGGAGTGGACCATGGCGCAGCTGGTCCCGCAGTGGCGTGCGGCCGACCATGCCTGGCCGCTGGTGGTGAACGGCCAGACCCCGGCCCGCACCGTTCTCGTGGCCCGTTCCAGCGCACGCGGGCTGCGCGCGGCGCAGATGGCCGCGGCACAATGGGCCTCCGGCATCGTCCCGCACGTGACCGTTCTGGGCCTGGTCGTCATCGCCGACGCCCCTGGCCGCCTGCCGCGACCGCTCCGTGACCTGATCAAGGTCGTCGGCGGCGGCGTGCCGCGCGTGTGGCAACTGCCGTGGGTGGAGTCCTGGCGCCTGGGCGAACCCGTCTCGCTGAAGACAGCCCCGCGCGAGGTGCGAAAGCTCGTCGAGGATCTCCGCGCGCTCCTTCAAGCCGGTGCTGAGGGCACCACCAACTGAGAGGAACACCTGATGGGAACCATGACCCTGCTGCTTACGGAGGCCGCGGTCGCGCTGCCCAATCCCGCCCCGATTCAGCCCCCGGGGACGGAGGGGTTCACCTCGATCATGGGCTGGGTCAAGTGGCTCGCCCTCGCCGTCTGCATCGTCGGGCTGATGGTCGCCGGCGCTCTCATGGCGATCCAGTCCCGCCGCGGCGAGGGCGGAGAGCACGCCGGAAAGATCGGCATGGCCCTCGGGGGCGTGATCGTGATCAGCGCAGCTGGCTCCCTCGTCGGCTTCCTGATGACCGCCTGACCCGACAGCACCCAGGGGGATTCCTTCATGGCGAGCGATGACAGCGAGCAGAACCCGTACACCCGACCCGGCTTCGTCGCCGCGGCGATCGTCGTAGCACTCGTGGTGATCCTGGCGGCCGTCCTCGGCTACCGGGCCGTGGCAGAACCCGACGACCCAGATCCGACCACCGCACCGACCAGCCCCGTCCCCACGGCCACCGCCGCTCCCACCGAATCGCCATCGGCACAGGGCGGCGAAAGCGTCTGCGGCCTCGAGCCCGTCGAGCTTGACGGCACGCTCACCGCCGCACCGGAGGCCGAATGGGACATCGTCGGCAGAATCGCAGCTCCAGTGTCAGAGCAGCATGGTCCCGGGGTCATTGAGGAGAACGGCTTTCGCTATTGCTTCTCTCAGACGCCCACAGGAGCTCTACTCGCGGCAGCCAACATCGCCGTAATGGGGGCAGATCCAACTTTGTCCGAGGAGATGGCTGAGCAGTTCGTCGCTCCAGGGCCAGGCAGAGAAGCCGCGGTTTCACAAGCGCCCGCCACAGGCGCCGATGGGCAAGTATCGACACAGATCGCCGGCTTCCGTATGGCGGCTTACGAAGGAAACAGCGCACTCGTCGACGTCGCGTTTCGCGGCTCCAACGGCGCGCTCATCTCATTCCCACTCCAACTCGTGTGGCTCGATGGCGACTGGAAGTTCAAGGTCGGTGATGACGGTCAGCCTGCTAGCCCCATTGGTCAGATTCCGGACCTAGCCGGCTACGTCCTTTGGTCGGGAGTCTGAGCAATGGCGACCGAGAAGAACTGCGGTTTCGACGTCTTGTGCCACACGGGCAGGGCCGCCAGTTCAGTCGTCAGTGACGCGACGGACAACCTTGCCGACCAGGTGATGGAGGCGTTTGCGTCGGTCATCGCGTCGCTGGGCACGTTGTGGGTGAACGTCGGGACGCCGAATCTGACGAACACCGGTGGGACGGCCTCTGTGGATGGTGCGTCTGCCCCTGGGATCAGTGAGCTGATGACGGTGCTGGGGTACGTCACCTGGGTCTCGTTGGCGGTGGCGATCGTGGCTCTGATGATTCTCGGTGCGCTCATTGCGACCCGGATCAGGATGGGCGAGGGGCTCGCGAGCCTGGGTAAGGTCGGCCTGATCCTTGGCGGTGTTGCTCTTGTTGGTGGTGCGGGCTCGATCGTGTCGGCGCTGCTGCCGAACGGCCCGGTCGGTGTCTCCGGCACGGTGGAGTTCCTTCAGTCTTCGCTCTGGCCGTACATGCTCATCGCGGCAGCCCTGTCCGTCGTCGTGGGTGGGGCTCGGATGTTCTGGGAGAGCAGGGCCGAGCCGGGCAGGGATCTGCTGCGCAGCCTTCTCACCCTTGCGGTGGTGGGTGGTGCCGGCGTCACGGTGGTCGCGCTGCTCGTGACCGCGGCGGACCGCTTCTCGGTGTGGGTCATCAACAACTCGCTCGCCTGTGACGTCACCGCGGCGGACGGGGCGTGCTTCAAGGAGAACGTCGGCGAGCTGCTCGGCCTGACCGCGGCCGCCGGAGGGGCGCCGGGTCAGGGGGTGCCTCTCAGTGCGGTCCTGGTCATCATCTTCGGCCTGATCGCGATCCTGGCGTCGCTGGTTCAGATCGTCCTGATGGTCGCCCGGAGCGGGATGCTGGTGATCCTGGCCGGCATCCTTCCGCTGGCGGCTTCCTTCACGAACACGGAGATGGGCCGGAGCTGGTTCAGGAAGTGCATCGGCTGGCTGGTCGCGTTCATCCTCTACAAGCCCGCCGCGGCGGTCGTTTACGCGGCCGCGTTCCAGCTCACCGGGACCGACGTCTTCGGCGACGACGGCTCCGGCATCCTCGCCGTGGTCACGGGTCTAATGCTGATGGTGCTGGCGCTGGTCGCCATGCCGGCGCTGATGCGGTTCGTGACCCCGATGGTCAGCTCCCTCGCCGCGGGCGGGGGAGGCGCGGCTGTCGCGGCCGGGACGATGGCGGCGATCCCGACCGGCGCGGCGGCGGTCGGCCGCCTGGCGACCGGTGCGGGCGGTGGCGGTGCTGCGATGGCTTCGAACGCGGCGCCGCAAAGCTCGAGCCACAACACGAACTCCACGACGTCGAGCACCACGAGCCCTTCGGGTGCTGGTCAGGGTGGGAGCAAGGGCGGCGCCCCGGCACCGACCGGTGCTCCGGCGGCCGGAGGCGGACAGGCCGCCTCGGCGGGCAGTGGGACCGCGACCGGTGCCACGGCGGGCGGCTCGGCCGCCGCTGGTGGCGCGGCCGCGACGGGTGCTGGGGCCGCAGCGGGTCCGGCTGGGGCCGCTGTTGCGGCCGGCCTGCAGGCTGGACAGGCCGCGAGCTCGGCCGCCAGGAAGGCGGCAGACCAGGTGACGGGGGATGGTCCAAGTGGCAGTAATTGAGGACACGCGCACGGCGCGGCGCACCTACGGCAACTGGCGGCGGCCGACGTCGCCGGGCTTGATGGGGCTCGGTTCGATCGGGACGGTGCTGCTGCTCGGTGGCCTCGTGCTGGTGGTCATCACCGTGATGGTTGCCGGCCTGTGGCAGGCGGTCACGCTGTTCACGGTCATGGTCCTGGCCCTGGCGTTGCTGGTGGTGCGGGACCGGCACGGGCGGAGCCTGCTCTCGCGGATCGGTGCACGGACGGGGTGGTGGGCGGCGCGTTCGCGGGGTGCGCACCTGTACTCCTCGGGACCGCTGGGCCGGGCCCTGTGGGGCACGTTCCAGCTGCCGGGCCTGGTCGCGGCGACGCGCCTGTCGGAGCACACCGACTCCTACGGGCGCCGGTTCGCGCTGCTCTACACCCCGGCCAGCGGCCACTACTCCGTGGTTCTGGGCGCCGAGCCGGACGGCGCTGCCCTGGTCGACCAGGAGCAGATCGACGCCTGGGTGGCCGACTGGGGGCACTGGCTGGCGAACCTCGGGGACGAGCCGAGCCTCGAGGCCGCGTCGGTGACGATCGAGACCGCCCCGGACACCGGGACCCGGCTGCGCCGGGAGGTCATGACTCACATGGACCCCAGCGCCCCGGAGTTCGCCCGCGCCATGCTCACTCAGGCGGTCGAGCGGTACCCGGCCGGCTCGTCGACGGTGAAGGCGTACGTGGCGCTGACCTTCACCGCCGCTGCCCGGGCGGGAGCGAAGAAGCGCACTCCGGAGGAGATGGGGCACGACCTCGCGGCCCGCCTACCGGGCCTGACCCAGACGCTGTCGGCGACCGGTGCGGGGGCTTCGCACCCGCTCACGGCGCAGGAGCTGTGCGAGGCGATCCGGGGTCGCTTACGACCCGGCGGCCGCGACGTTGATCGACGAAGCGCACGCGGCGGGTGAGACGCCGGAGCTGTCGTGGCACGACGTCGGGCCGACGTACGCGGAGGCCACCTACGACGGGTACCTGCACGACTCGGCGGTCTCGGTGACCTGGGGGATGTCCACCGCACCGCGTGGGACGGTGCAGTCCGGGGTGCTGGCGAAGCTGCTGGCCCCGCACCGGGACATCGCCCGCAAGCGGGTCACCCTGCTGTACCGGCCGGTCGACGCGGCGCGGGCGGCCGCCATCGTCCGAGGGCCGACCTGCGGGCGGCGGAGTTCCGCGCGACCTCGAGCTCGAAGCCGGCGGCCCGCGACCTGCTCGCGACCCGGGCCGCGGCCGCGACCGCGAGCGAGGAGGCCGCCGGGGCGGGCCTGCTGAACTTCGGGATCCTCGTGACCGCCACGGTGCTCGACCCGGCCCGGGAGGAGGACGCCCGGGCGGCGATCGACAGCCTGTCGGCGACGGCACGGTTGCGGCTGCGCGTGCTGCGCGGGTCGCAGGACTCGGCCTTCGCCGGCGCGCTGCCGCTCGGGCTGGTCCTTCCCCGGCATCTGAAGGTCCCCGCCGAGATGAGGAACTACCTGTGAAGCGCACCAAGAACAGGAAGCAGACTGCGGCCAGGCCGCGGGTGATGCGGCCGGGCATGCGGGGCTGGCTGGGCCGCGGTCGCGGGGAGTCGTTCTACGTCCAGGCGGCCGAGGAGTGGCGCGGCACCTCGGTCCAGGTGTGCGGGCTGTGGCCGTTCGCCGTCGGGACGGGGACCCCGATGGTCGGGGTGCCGCTGGGCCGGCACGTCTACACCGGGGCGACGCTGTGCTGCGACCCGATCTCCTGGTTCCAGCGGGCCAAGCTCATCTCCAACCCCTCGGCCTTCGTCCTGGGCAAGCCCGGGCTGGGCAAGTCGACCCTGGTGCGCCGCATGGCGACCGGGCTGGCCGGGTACGGGGTGATGCCGCTGGTCCTGGGGGATCTCAAGCCCGACTACGTCCGACCTCATCGAGGCGCTGGGTGGGCAGGTCATCACCCTGGGTCGCGGGCGCGGGCTACATCAACGTCCTCGACCCGGGCGAGGCGACCGGCGCCGCGGAGCGGCTGCGCGCGCGGGGGCTTCGGCAAGGAGGCCGCCCAGGTGCTCGCCGACGCCCACGGGCGCCGGCACACGATGGTCTCCGCGCTGGTGACGATCACCCGCGGGGCCCCGCCGACGGACCGGGAGGAGACGATCCTGGACCGGGCGCTGAAGGTCCTCGACGCCCGCCACGACGGGGTGCCCGTCCTGGGGGATCTGCTGCGCGTGATCCAGGACGGCCCCCAGGAGGTCCGGGCGGCGGCCCTGGACCGGGGGGACGACAGCCGGTACCAGGCCATCACCGAGAACCTCGAGGCCTCGCTCATCGGCCTGGTGGACGGCGGCCGGCTCGGGGAGACCTTCGCCCGCCCGACGACAAACCCGATGCGCCGGGACCGTCCGGTGGTCTACGACGTCTCCTCGATCGACGACACCGACATGGACCTGCAGGCCGCGACCCTGCTGGCGTGCTGGTCGGCCGGGTTCGGCACGATCAACGTCGCCAACGCCCTGGCCGACGCCGGCCTGGAGCCGCGCCGGCACTACTTCGTCGTCCTGGACGAGCTCTGGCGCGCGCTGCGCGCCGGGCGGGGCATGGTCGACCGCGTCGACGCGCTCACCCGGGTTGAACCGTCAGCGCGGGTGGGGTCGCGATGATCTCCCACACCATGTCTGACCTGCTCGCCCTGGCCCACGAGGAGGACCGGATGAAGGCCCGCGGCTTCGTCGAACGGTCCGGCATGGTCATCTGCGGTGGCCTGCCCGGCGCGGAGATGCCCCAGCTGACCGCCGCGGTGCCCTTCTCCCGCGCCGAGCAGGACCTGCTCATCGGCTGGCAGGACCCGCCGACCTGGGACCCTGCCGCCGGGCAGGAGGCCGAGCCGCCGGGCCGGGGGAAGTTCCTCGTCAAGGTGGGCGGGCGGCCGGGCATCCCGATCGACGTCCAGCTCACCGAGGTCGAGACCGGCATCCACGACACCAAACAAGCTCTGGCACACCGTCTCCCGCATCGCCGCCACGCCGAGCGGTGGCGAGCTCGTCGGAGCCGACCAGGGAGGCGTCGCATGAGCACTCCGAACAACCGCCGCCGCGACCCCGGCGGCCTGTCCGGCGAGGCGGTCCTGATCTGGATCGGCATCACCTGGTGGTCCTGGTCGTCGGCGGCGCCTACGCCGCCGTGCACCTGGGCCACCGCATCGACGGCACCGGCACAGACGTTCCCGCGGACCCGTTCGGGGTGTTCTTCGGCCTGCTGTCCGGCGACGTCGCCTGGCCGGCCGCCGGCACCGCCGTCGCCGTCGACCTGGCCGTCGTTCTGGTCGCTCTCGCCGTGGGCGCTGTTCTGCTGGCCCGGAAGGTCACAGGCAGGCGCACCCGGGTGGACCGGACGGCGGCCTACCTAGGCCGGGGCAAGGACATCGAGGCCCTGACCGGCACGCACGCCGCCGCGACCGCCGAGCGGCTCGGCGTCAAGGATGCGGTCGGAGTGCCGATCGGTCGTGCGCTGGGGAGCGGCGAGGAGCTCTTCGGGTCGTGGGAGGACATGCACATCGACATCTGGGGCCCGCGCACCGGCAAGACCACCTCCCGCGCCGTGCCCGATCCTCGACGCCCCCGGCGCCGTGCTGGTGACCTCGAACAAGCGCGACGTCGTCGACGCCACCCGGGACGTGCGCGCCGCAACGGGGCCGGTGTGGGTCTTCGACCCCCAGGCCATCGCCCTCGAGGAACCGGCCTGGTGGTGGAACCCGCTGTCCTACGTCACCGACGAGGTAAAGGCCGCTCGGCTGGCCGAGCACTTCGCTGCCGGCAGCCGCGACCCCGGCGCCCGCACGGACGCCTATTTCGACCCCGCCGGCCAGGACCTGCTCGCCGGCCTGCTCCTCGCGGCCGCCCTGGACGGCCGGCCGATCACCGACGTCTACACCTGGCTGACCCGGCCCACCGACGACACCGCCGTCGACATCCTCACCAGCCACGGTTACCGGATGGTGGCCGACCAGGTCGCCGGCGTCGTCAACGCCCCGGAGA
>NZ_PDJI01000002.1 GCF_002563695.1 Georgenia soli
GCTGTGCACTCGCTCCGCGTGGTCCCGGACGTCGACGGCCTTCGTGCCTCCGTCGAGGGGCTGCTCGCCGAGCGGGCGGCGGACGGCGACCAGGGACGTGGTGCGCCGACCGCCGTCGTCGTCGGAGCCGGTTTCATCGGTCTGGAGGCGGTCGAGGCACTGGTTGAGCGAGGGCTGGTCGTGCACCTCGTGGAGCTCGCCGACCACGTCCTTCCGCCGCTGGACGCCGAGCTGGCGCCGCTGCTGGCGGAGGAGCTCACCGCTCACGGCGTCCGCCTGCACCTCGGCGTCGGAGCCCAGCGGATCGCGCCGGCCGCCGAGGTCGAGGGCTACGGCGAGGAGACCGTGAGCCCGGCGGGTCCAGTGGACGTGACTCTCTCGGACGGCACCACGGTGACCGCCGACGTCGTCGTGGTCAACGTCGGTGTGCGCCCTGCGTCAGCGCTGGCCCGGGAGGCCGGGCTGGAGCTGGGAGCGTCCGGTGCCATCCGCGTGGACGCGGACCAGCGGACCTCGGACCCGCACATCTGGGCGGTGGGGGACGCCGTCGAGGTCACTCAGGCGGTGACCGGCACCGCCGCCCCCGTGCCGCTGGCCGGGCCGGCGAACCGGCAGGGCCGTCGGGCGGCCGACTCCATCTGCGGTCGTCGGACGACCCCGCAGGCGCCGGTGCTGGGGACGGCGATCGTGCGCGTGTTCGGGCTGACCGCTGCGGTGACCGGACCCAACCAGGCCGCGCTGCGGCGGGCGGGCATCGACCACGAGGTCGTCCACGTCCACCCCGCGCACCACGCCGGGTACTACCCGGGCGCCGAGCAGATCCACATCGCCGCGACCTTTGCGCCCGACGGGGCGCTCCTCGGCGCGCAGGCCGTCGGCCGGGCGGGGGTAGACAAGCGCATCGACGTCCTGGCCACGGCCCTGCGCGCCGGCATGGGAGCCGACGACCTCGCCGAGCTCGAGCTGGCGTACTCCCCGCCGTTCGGCTCCGCGAAGGACCCGGTGAACATGCTCGGCTTCGTGGCGCAGAACGTCCTCGACGGCGTCATGCCCCAGTGGCAGGCCTGGGAGCTGGACGAGGTACGCAGGAACAGCCTCGTCCTCGACGTCCGTTCGCGCGCGGAGTTCACCGGCGGCCACCTCGACGGCGCGATGAACGTTCCGCACACGGATCTCCGGGAGCGTCTGGACGAGGTGCGCGAGGCGGCCGACGGCAGGCCGGTCAGCGTGCACTGCGCCTCCGGGGTCCGGTCCTACCTGGCCACGCGGATCCTGCGCGGGGAAGGGATCAACGCTCGCAACCTCTCCGGCGGCTGGCTCACGCTCGCGGCGGTGCATCCCGAGCTCTGAGCCGGGGCCGCCGCCCAGTACGACCGAAACGCCACACCGCCCGGTTGCTGCAGGGCCGCCGTGTCGCTGAGTGAGGCGGTCCACGCTGCTGTCGGGTCCTTCTGGGCCTTCATGGTCAGGCCCGCGCCGCCATGTCCAGGTGGGGTCCCCCGAACGAGCACGTCGAGGTTCCCCCGGATCCCGGACCTGGTCGACGGCTTCCCGGAGCCTCAGCAGTGCAGTATCGACCGTCGGGCGGTCGCCTCCTAGGTTCGCAGCAACATGCTCGCTGACCGGACGGAAGATCTGGACCACCGAGACGCTGGGACTTTGGCACGAGGCACACTCCGTCGCCTCCGACTCCACCGTGTCGCTGTACTGGAACATGCGTCGCATCGGGCTCGCCCGCGCGACAGCCCACACCCCGCTGCCCATCCCGCGTTCAGGAAACCAACGTTTATGGACTAACGGTCAGACCTCGCAGACGTGGGCTCGGAGCGTGTCGGGGACGAGGCAGAATCGGACGCATGGCGACAACCCTCGAGGACATCCTCGACGAGCTCTACTTCACCGCGACGTCGGAGTCGGACAAAGGGACGAAGTTCGAGCGGTTGATGGCTGCGTACCTACGCACCGACCCGCAGTATGCGGACCAGTTCGACGAGGTGTGGCCCTGGATGGAATGGCCTGACCGGGACGGGCAGGGTGACCACGGCATCGACCTGGTCGCGCGAGAGCGCGACACCGGCGACCTGGTGGCGATCCAGTGCAAGTTCTACGACCCCCGCGGGACATTGCATAAGCCCGACATCGACTCGTTCCTCTCCGCGTCAGGCAAGCACCCGTTCCGGCGCCGGATCATCGTTTCCACGACGGACAAGTGGGGCCACAACGCCGAGGCGGCGATCCACGGCCAGCAGATCCCCGTCCAGCGCATCCGGTTCAAGGACCTGGCCGACTCAGCCATCGACTGGTCTCAGTTCTCCCTGGCCACCCCTGAGGTCCTCGAGCTCAAGGACCACAAGCGCCTGCGCCAGCACCAGACCACCGCGATCGCCGACGTGATTGACGGGTTTAAGTCCCGCGACCGGGGCAAGCTGATCATGGCCTGCGGTACCGGCAAGACGTTCACCTCACTGCGCCTGGCCGAACAGATCGTCGGCGCCGGCGGGTCGGTGCTTTTCCTCGTGCCCTCAATCGCGTTGCTGTCCCAGTCGCTGCGGGAGTGGACCGGTGAGGCCGAGGTCGACCTACAGGCGTTCGCGGTTTGCTCGGACCCCAAGGTGTCCAAGATGGCCGCCGCCTCGTCGGAGGACATCTCCTCCGTCGACCTGCCCCTGGCGGCCACCACCAACCCCGACGTCCTTCACGAGCGGTTGACGGCTGCGGTGCCGGGCCGCATGCGGGTGGTGTTCGCGACCTACCAGTCCATCGACGTCGTCGCCCGGGCCCAAGCAATGGGCGGTGTCGACCCCTTCGACCTGATCGTGTGCGACGAGGCTCACCGCACCACCGGCGTGACGCTCGTCGACGCGGACGAGTCCGCGTTCGTGAAGGTCCACGACGCCGAGTACATCTTGGGTGCGCGGCGCCTGTACATGACGGCCACCCCACGGGTGTACGGGGACAACACCAAGGTCAAGGCCGGCGAGGCGGACGCGATCCTCGCCTCGATGGACGACGAAGCACTGTACGGGCCAGAGTTCCACCGGCTCGGCTTCGGCAAGGCTGTCTCTCAGGGGCTGCTCACCGACTACAAGGTCCTTGTGCTCGGCGTCTCCGAGGACACGGTCTCGAAGACCTTCCAGGCTCAGCTCGCCGACGAAACCCTTCAGCTCCGCCTGGACGACGTTGCGAAAATGGTGGGCTGCTGGAACGGCCTGGCTAAGCGCGGGGAGTCCGGTTTCGGGTTCGGCGACGACGTCCTGCCGATGCAGCGGGCGGTGGCGTTCGCACAGGACATCGCCGCCTCGAAGGCGTTCGCGGAAAAGTTCACCAGGATCACCAACCACTACATCGCCTCGCACGACTTCGATGCCGAGTTCGACGACGACGAGAACGAGGCGGCTCCGGATCGGGCGCTGCGCTGCGAGGTCGACCACGTCGACGGCGGTATGAACGCCCTGATGCGCAACGACAAGCTGGACTGGCTGCGCGCAGACCTTGGGCCGGATACAGCCAGGATCCTGTCCAACGCCCGCTGTCTCTCGGAGGGCGTCGACGTCCCGGCCCTGGACGCGGTGCTGTTTCTTAACCCCCGGAACTCCCAAGTCGACGTCATCCAGTCCGTCGGCCGCGTCATGCGCCTGGCCCCGGACAAGAAGTATGGCTACATCATCCTGCCCGTCGCCGTCCCCGCCGGCGTCGACCCCGAGACCGCCCTTTCGAGCAGCCGGTTCAAGGTTGTCTGGGACGTCCTGCAGGCGCTACGCGCCCACGACGAGCGCTTCGACGCGATGATCAACCAGATCGACCTCAACAAGGCTCCGGGCGAGCGCCTGGAAGTCATTTTCACCGACATGCCCACCGGGACTGAGGACGAGACCGGCCAGCCGGAGACGAAGATCCAGCAGTTCGAGCAGACCGTCCTCGACCTGCCCGCCATCGGAGAGTGGCGCGACGCCATCTACGCCAAGATCGTCGCCAAGGTCGGCACCCGCCGCTACTGGGAAGACTGGGCCGCGGACATCCGGCAGATCGCCGAGCAGCACACCACCCGTATCACCAGCATCCTCGCCCAGCCCACACCCGAGCTGCAGGAGCAGTTCGACGCCTTCCTCACCGGGCTGCGCGGCAACCTCAACGAGTCCATTAGCCGCACCGACGCGATCGAGATGCTCTCCCAGCACCTGATCACCAAACCGGTCTTCGACGCCCTCTTCGAGGGCTACTCCTTCGCCGAGCACAACCCCGTCAGCCGAGTCATGCAAACCATGATCGACGCCCTGCACGACCAGAACCTCGAGACGGAGACACAGACGCTCGAGGGGTTCTACGAGTCAGTGCGTCTGCGGGCCGCCGGTATCGAGAACGCCGCCGGCAAGCAAAAGATCATCACCGAGCTCTACGAGTCCTTCTTCAAGAACGCCTTCCCCAAGACAGCGGAGTCCCTCGGCATCGTCTACACCCCGACCCAGGTCGTCGACTTCATTCTCCGATCTGTCGAAACGGTCCTGCAGACGGAGTTCGGGGCATCCATCAGCGACGAGGGTGTTCACGTACTGGACCCCTTCACCGGAACCGGCACCTTCCTCGTCCGTCTGCTCGAGTCTGGCCTTATCCGCCCTGACGACCTGCTCCGCAAGTACACCCAGGAGCTCCACGCCAACGAGCTCCTGCTGCTGGCCTACTACATCGGTGCCATCAATATCGAGGCGACCCTCCATGGCCTTCTGAGGGAGGCCGACCCCAACGCCGGCTACGTGCCCTTCGACGGCATGGTGCTGACCGACACGTTCCAGATGACCGAGGACGGCGACACCATGGACGCCGTCATGTTCCCGGCCAACAACGCCCGGGTCGAGGCCCAAAAGGCCCTCGACATCCGCGTCATCATCGGTAACCCGCCCTACTCCGTCGGGCAAACCAGCGGCAACGACGCCAATGCCAACCTCAAGTACCCCACCCTCGACAAGCACATCGAGACCACCTACGCAGCCCGTTCAACGGCGACGAACAAGAACTCGCTGTACGACTCCTACATTCGCGCTATCCGGTGGGCCTCCGACCGGATCGGTGACGAGGGCGTCATCGGTTACGTCGCCAACGGCGGCTGGATCGACTCAAACACCGCCGACGGACTACGCAAGACCCTCGCCGACGAGTTCAGCGCGATCTACGTCTACAACCTCCGCGGAAACCAGCGCACCGCCGGCGAGCAATCCCGCCGCGAGGGCGGCAAGATCTTTGGCTCCGGCAGCCGCAACACCGTCACGATCCTGTTGCTGGTGCGTAAGCGCGGCAACAAGGACCTGGCAAAGGTGCATTACCGCGACATCGGCGACTACCTCACCCGCGAGGACAAGCTTCGGATCGTCGACGAGTCCCGCTTGGAGGCGCTTGACTGGCAGATCATCACACCCAACGCGCACGGCGACTGGATAAACCAGCGTGATGACTACTTCAGCGAGTACGCGCCGATTGGAAGCAAGAGATCTGAACCGGACGTCTCGCCCATCTTCGAGACGTACTCACAGGGTCTCCAGACAAACCGCGACGCGTGGGTTTACAACTCCTCCACTCGTGCCCTGAAGCAGAATGTCCGCCGCACGGTCGATGCCTACAACGCACAGGTCGACGACTTCACAGCGCAGACTGCCGGCATGTCCGCCCGCGACGCCAAGTCGCTCGTCGATGACTTCATCGATACAGACCCAACCAAGATCAGCTGGTCCCGAAGCCTGAAGAGTTCGCTGGTCAAGCGAATGCGTGCAACCTTCTCAGAGGAGCGGATCGTCACGGGCGTGTACCGCCCCTTCACGAAGCAGCGGGTCTACTTTGACGCGCTCCTCAATCATGAGCGGGCACAACAGCCGCGGTTCTTCCCGACGCCCGACCACACCAACCTCGGCTTCGTCGTGATCTCGCCACGCCCCGGCACCGACTTCGCCGTGCTTGCCGTTGACGCACTCCCTGACCTGAGCTTTTTCACCTACGCCGCGCAGTTCTTCCCGCGCTGGACCTTCGAGACCCGGACCGAGCCTGGGGACCTTTTCGGCGCGGCAGCTGAGACTACGGCTGGCCAGTACCAGAGGATCGACAACATCACGGACGCGATCCTCGACGAATACCGTGAGGCATACGGCGCCGAGGTGTCCAAGGACGACGTCTTCTACTACGTCTACGGGCTTCTGCACTCGCCCGACTACCGGCAGCGGTACGCCGCCGATCTGAAGAAGATGCTGCCTCGCATCCCTCAGGTCACCACCGCGGACGACTTCCGCGCGTTCGTCGCGGCCGGCCGTGAGCTCGCCGCCATGCACGTCGGTTACGAGGCCGTCGAACCCTACCCCCTCACCGAGACCGTCGCAGGGACAGCAGGCGATGACTGGGAGCTGTACCGCATCCGGAAGATGCGATACCCCGGTGTTGGCAAGAGCAAGGACCGCAGCACGATCATCTTCAACGCGCACGTCACGCTCGCTGGTATCCCCGACGACGCCCACCGATACATGCTCGGCTCCCGCTCCGCACTCGAGTGGCTCATCGAGCGGTATCAGGTCAAGACCGACAAGCCCTCCGGCATCGTCAATGACCCCAACGACTGGGCCAGGGAGGTTGGCGACCCGCGGTACATCCTCGATCTGGTCAAGCGGGTAGTCACCGTTTCTGTCAAGACGATGAAGATCGTCGACGTGCTTCCCACCCTGCGGACTTCCTGAGCCTCCCCGCACGCAGTGCCTGGCAACTCCATCCCTCAACCCTGTGGTGTGTTGTGCCACAGTGCGAGGCATGAATCCGAGCGATCTGCCGACATATTCAGAACTAATCCTCCCGACGGTGCGTGCGGTGGCAGACCTCGGTGGCTCAGCCACCGCAAGGGAAGTCACGGATCAGGTACTGAAAGAGCTCGCGCCGTCAGAGGAGATGCTGGCCGTCGTACAACCGAAGCGCCCGGAAGCATCGGTGCTGATGGAGCGTGTCCACTGGGCTCGTTCCTACGCGAAGCTGATCGGGGCTCTGGAGAGTCCCAAGCGAGGGGTCTTTCTCCTTACTCAGTCGGGTCGGGAGCTGCTCGCTCTTCCTGAGGAAGAGGGCCGAGCTCGAGTCTTCGAGCTCGACCGCGATTACCGACGTAATCGCGCGACGAAAGGCAAGGAGAAGCCAGCTTCCGCAATGCCGCCAGACCCGGAAGACGCAGACGCCGAGGAGGAGGACGAGAGCGCCTACCAAGCGACCACCACCGGCTCAGGATCGGCGCGCTGGCAAGACGTACTGCTTGGGCGGCTTCACCAACTGAGTCCCGATGATTTCGAGGAGTTCGTCTTGTACTTGCTGCGCCTGTACGGACTCGAACTCGAACGAGTCGGAGGCGCTGGTGACGAAGGCATCGACGGTATCGGCACCGCCCCGATCAGTCCGGTTCTGTCCTCCCGTGTCGCTGTGCAGATCAAGCGCTATGACCCCAACGGCAGACCCGTGGGGCGGGAGACGGTTGCCCTCTTCCAGCGTGACGCCCAGACGAAGGGCGCCGAACGCGCCATCCTGGTCACGCTCGGTACGTTCTCCGCGCCGGCCCGCCGCGCCGCCATCGTGACCTCGCCGACCGTCGACCTCATTGACGGCGAGCGACTTGCCGGCCTCGTCAAGGAGCAGGGGCTCGGGGTTCGCATGGTGACCAGGGTGGACCCGGACTGGTTCAACCGCTTCGGCTAACCCCGGAAGCCACGTTTGGGAGGGTGCGGGGCCGAGAGCGCAGGAGCCGGGACTACGCGGATGGCCGATCGCCGCTCTCTCCCCCGGTGCGCTGCTTGCCGCCCCTGCGGGCCTGCGTGGCTGTCAGGTCTGCGCGGACCTGGGTGAGTTCGGCCCGCAGCTGGTCGACCTGCCGCTCGTAGGTCTCGCGCAGGTCGGTGACCCTTTGCTCGCCGTGCGCGCGTTCGCGTTCGACGTCGCTGCGTGCGGCGTCGCGCTCTGCGGTGACGCCGGCGACGGTGCCGCGCAGCTCGGTGATCTTCTCCCGGGCCTGCTCGAGGTCGGTGCGGGTGGTGTCGAGCTGGTCGCGCACCTCGGCGGTGGCGGCCTCGGCGCGCGTGGCGCGCTCGGCCTCGCTGTCGGCTCGTCGTTCGGCGGCGCGGGCACGCTCCTCCGCGGTGGCCTGGTTGACCTCTGCCATCTCGGCGCGGGCGAGGGCCTCGTCCCTCTGCCGCTCGGTGTGCGCGAGCCGCTCGTTCGCCTCGGCGAGGCGGGCGTTCAGCAGCTCGGCCTCGGCCGCTGCTGCGCGCTCGGCCTCCTGGGCGTCGGCACGGACCTGGGCGAGTTCCTCGGCTGCCCGCTCCCCCGCTTCGACAGCCTCGCTGAACGCGGCGCGGGCGCCGGCCAGCTCCTGGGTCAGTTCCTCGACCTGGTCGCTTGCTTCGGCGGCCGCCGCGTCGGCCTCCTCGCGCTCGGCCTCGGCGCGCCGCTGCGCCTGCTCGGCCCGGGTCGCGCGGGCGTTGGCGGCCGCGACCTGCTCGGCGGCCTCGCTGTTGACGGCCTCGAGCTGGGCCTCGACGGCCTCGGGGTCCCCGACGGTGCGCAGCTGCTCGACGAGGGTGGCGAGCTGCTGGGTGAGGTGCTCGACCATGCCGGTGACCTGTCCGGTGATCTCGCTGGCCCGCTGGCGGGCGGCGTCGACGGGGCGGGTCTCGTCGACCTCGACGGTGTCCGCCCCGTCGGCGAGCCGCCGGCGTGCACGCCAGGCGGCGGCCCGGTTGTGCCCGGGGTCGTCGCAGTACTCGGGCGGGCGGCCCGTGCCGGCGTCCGCCGGGGCGGCGGGTCGGTGGCAGCCGGGGAACCGGCAGGTGCGCTGTTCCGTCTGGGTCATAACGTCACCTTACCACGTGACGCAACGTAACGGAATACGGAAGACGGAACGAAAGACGGAAGAACATAAAGAAACCCCCGCACCGACGGGGTGCGGGGGCGGGAGGTGGCGCCGGGTAGTGGTTTCTGGGTGGGGCTTTAGAGGGTGGCTCGCCGCGCAGGTCGGTTCGGGAGCCTTGCGGGCGCTGGCGGGAGGTGGCCGCCGTTGCGCTCGGTGGCCTGGGCGATGGCCAGGCGTACGCACTCTGAGACGAACGCGGTCCGGGTCAGGACGCGGCCTGTTGCGCGCCGGTCGTCGACGATCGCCTGCTCCATGTGGTCGACCACGTCGCGTGGGAGTGTGAAGGAGCGCGCGAACCCGCGTCCCTTCGTGGGCTCCTCCCCCACCAGCTGCGCGACCTCGACCCGCTGCCGTGGCGTTCGTTCCGCATGCTCGGTGATCAGGGCTGCGATCCACCGCGCGAAGGAGTCGGCTGCGTCCGGGAGGGTGTCGAGATCCACGAGGTAGGCGCTCTTCGCCTGGTCGAAGATCGGCTCGCGCCAGTAGGTGCCGAGCCGCACGGTTTCTCCGCTGAGCTGTTCTGGTCGAACACGTCGTGCCGGCGCGGGGAGCTCGCGCCCGGTGGCCACTCCACCGACGGCCTGGTCAATGTGGTCTGAGTGTGCATCCTGGTCCGACTGTGCACCCTGGTCCGACTGTGCACCCTGGTCCAGCTTGTCCGCGGCGGTTTCCTCGGGGCCGCGGATGGCCTGTGCTTGGCGGTCCGCCAGACTCATGCGTTTACGGGCCATGGGGTCACTCTCCTGTGCTGGTGGAGACGATGGGGGTGAGGGCGGCGGCGTAGTCGCGGGCGACCTTGGATTTGCTGTCGTAGACGCTCACGGGCAGGCCGGCGATGAACGAGTCCGGGACGACGATGCCCTCGCGCACCGGGCCGGTGACCTTGCCCGGGTAGGTCTCCTCGAGGGCCTGGCGGATCTCGCGGTCGTGACGCCGCCGTCGGTCGTACCGGGTGAGCACGATCCAGTCGATGCCGATCCCGGGCCGGACGCGGCGGCCGAGGCGGGCGTCGATCCACTCCCCCAGCCTGGCGACCTGGTCGAAGCACTCCACGACGGAGGCGACGGAGGCGACGACGGTGTCGGCGGCCGCCAGGCCGGCGAGGCTTAGGTCGTCCAGGCCGGGCGGGGTGTCGATGACGACGTCGTCCCATTGGCCGTTGAGGCTTGGCAGGTGGTCTCGCAGGCTGGTGACGAGGTCCGGGACCTCGGTGACCTTGACGTTGGCGAGGTCGTGGGAGCCGATGAGGACGTGGGCGCCGGCCACGGATGGAGCTTCGACAGCGGCCTCGAGGGCGTCGGCCTCGCCGGTGAGTACGTCGGCGCTGACCGCGGTGACCTCAATGTCAGGGGTGATGCCGAGTCGGGTGGAGAGGTTGCCCTGCTGGTCGAGGTCGATCGCCAGGACGCGCCGTCCTTGTCGGGTGAGGGTGGCGACGAGCTCGGCGGCGGTCACCGTCTTGGTGGAGCCGCCCTTGCCGAGCGCCACGGTGTATGTCGTCATTCCGCTCCCTTTGGTCGATGCGGTCACGCTAGCGCGAATAGTCAATTGAGTCTGTGAGGTCAGCCCGCGTGTCAGGCTCGGGGCAGCCGGCGGGGTTCGTCATGACGCGATCTGCTGTCCGTGGTGGCGGGCGATGGTCGCGTCGATCTTGTGGACGTCGAGACCGCTCCAGGTCTCGCTGCCGGTGGTGACGACCGGGAGTGCCTGGTACCCGGTCGCGTGCAGCTGGTCGGCGGCGGTGGGGTCGGCTTCGACGTCGACGAGCTGGAAGGGCAGGCCGGCGCGCTCGAACCGGCGGGCGGTGAAGTCGCACCGGCTGCATCCGGGACGGGTGTAGATGGTGATCATGCGCTGTCTCCGCTCTTTGGTCAGTGTGTGTGATGTAGTCAATGGGCGGCCCGAGGTGCCGGGTCGCCCGTGGGTTGGTCAGCCTCGTCGGGGCGCATGAGGGTGATGGTGGGCGTGTGGTCCTCGTCGGCGCCGAGCACCGCGTGCAGCGTGGCGGGGCGGGGGAGTGTGTCAGTTCCGGAAGGAGGGACGCGGACGAGGGTGACGGGGATGCGGTCGCCGTAGCGGTGCGCTCCGGTCCGCTTGGTGTGGCTCGCGAGGCTGAGCCGGAGCATGGTCAGGACGTCCCAGGCTCGGCCGGTCTCGTCCTGCCCTGTGCCGAAGGGCTTTGCGCTCTCCTCAACGTCGGTCCAGCGGACCGTGTCGGCCCAGGCGCCGGCGGTCATGTCGATCGGGCAGGTGAAGCCGGCTTCGCCGACGAGCTGTGCGGGCAGGGTGACGAGGGCTCCGTCGGCCAGGGCCTGCGTGCGGGTGTAGGTGCTGATGACGTCCGCGTCGTCGAACAGTCCGGGCATCGGCTTCTCCTTCCTGGTGTTGTTCATGTTGTGAGTCTAGTCAATGTCGTCAATCTAGGGAATGCGTTTCGGCTAGTATCTGTGGTCAATTTCGTTTCTCGCCTTCCTTGTGGATAGGGGAGCCGGCGGGCGAGGTGCGGCAAGTAGGTTGGGGGACCGCGCTGGTCTGAGGCCAATCCCTCATAGCGGAGCAGAGAGGTTCCGGAGTGGGGCTGTCAAGGATGCCCGGAGGGCACCGCTTGCGGCGCGAAGCGTCCTTGACAGGTCCGCGGAGGGGCCGACAGTGGAGCGGCGAGGGATGGGCTGGTGGCGAGGTCGAGGACCAGCGGCTTGGGGGCGCGGTGAAAGAGGGGGACGGCTCAGCGGCGGAGGACTTCGCCGATCTCGCGCCAGGCAACCGCGCATGCGTGAGCGGGCGTCGTCGACAGTGACCAGGGCGTGGCTGTGGGTCCACCGGGTGGCGATGGTGTCGATGAGCTCAACGCCGTCACGACGCTTCGATCGTGACAGCGATCTCGACGGCGAAAGCACCCTCGCCGTCATCCTCGACGACCGTCTGGCGTACCTCGGGGCGCGACAGCTCGAGGCCGCGGGAGGCGACGGCCTCGAACAGCGCCACCACCGCGGGGTGCACCGCGCCCTCGGGGAGCGGACCGCCGTCGGATCGCCACGTCGCGACAAGCTCTCGACGCTGCGGCAGCACGCCGACAACGGTGCCGTCGCCTCCCCAGCCCGCGGGCAGGCGCCGCTCCGTCGGCCAGCAGCACAGCAGCTCGGCCGTATCCGGGGTCCCACCCTCCCGCAGCGCCGTCCAGAAGGCCCCGGCCGGCGCCATTTCGGCGTCCTGCAAATGAGTGAACAGGCGCACGAACTCGGCCTCCGCGTTCCGCTCACTCACCGCCTGCTCATCGTCCATCGACACGGTCAGACGGCGGGCCACGTAGGGCTGGGCGGAGCGACGCCGCTCGCTCACCTCGACCGGGGTGGCGAGGGCTGACAGCACGGCCCGCGCGTTCTGCAAGGCGGCGTCCTCCCGTGCGCGCTCGGCGAGCACGCGCTGGCGATGCTCTTCCAGCGCTGCGGCTGGGCCGTCCTGGCCCGTGCCGTCGTGAGCAACCGCTATGGCCACCGCCGGCAGAGGCAGCCCGGCGTCGCGCAGCGCGCGGACCACAGCACCGGCACGCACCTGCCCTTCCAAGTAGCGCCGGTAGCCGGTCACCGGGTCGACCTCAGCCGGAGCCAGCACCCCCTTCTCGTCATAGTGCCGAAGCGCCTTAACGCTCAGACCCGTGATGCTCGCGAACTGTCCGATGCTCAACATGGAAAACAGTCTCGGGACTCCCCTTGCAGGAGGGTCAAACGTCGCGCGCTGAGCCAAGTGCGCGGCTCGCCCGCCCTCCTACTCGGGCTCAGCGGCGGACGACCTCGCCGATGTCGATCCAGGCACCGCGTGTGCGTGAGCGGGCGTCGTCGACAGTGACCAGGGCGAGGCTGTGGGTCCATGCGGTGGCGACGGTGTCGGTGAGCTCGATGCCGTCGTGCTCCCACTCGAGGCGTACGCGTACGGGGATGGGTGCGCGGGCCTGGGTGAAGCGCTTGGGGACGTCGTGGGCGTTGAGGATGCGTTGGATGCCCTCGTACCAGGCGGGTTCGCGGCGGCCGTTCCAGTCGAGTGTCGGCTTGGCGTCGGCTGGCGGAACGGGGGCGGGGTACGCACTCACAATGCCATTATCGAACACGCGTTCGGTGCGGTGGTATCCACCGGGCCGTCGCAGCAAATGCTCATCAGGCGGCACCGACAAGTTCGCTCGGGGTCGCTTCGGTGGTGGCCGCTGTGCCGTCGAGCAGGTGGCGGCGTGCGGCGGCGTAGTCGGCGCGGCCGTCGGGTCGTCGTGGGTGGGCGCCGTAGATGTTGGTGCCGTCGGCGGGGGTGAGGAGGGCGAGCTGGCCGGGGCCGGGGCGTCGGCCGGGGGAGGTGCGGCGTGGTGCGCGCATCCACTCTTGTTCGGCCTGCCACCACGCCCACAGTTCGCGCTCGAGGCGGTAGCGGCCGGCTCGCTCGCGGAGCCGGCCGTGGGTGCCGAGGTGGCGGGCGGCGGTGTCGCGTCGGTCGCGGTCGCTGCGGATCCAGCCGTCGGGGGTCCGAGTGACGAGTCGGTGGGTGGTGAGTCGCTCGAGTGTGTTGTTGGTGCGGGAGGGTGTGGCTCCGGTTGCTGCGGCGAGCTGGGCGAGGGTGAGGGGTTGGTCTGTGGTGCGGGCGTAGAGGTTGCCTGCGTGGTGACCCAGACCCCCGGCTGTGGTGAAGGCGTCGTGTGCGCTGGCCTGGGTGCGCGCGGCGAGCTCGGCGAGCAGCGTGGAGCGGTGGGCGGCCCCGGCCCCTTCGGGGCGCGGGTCCGCTTGTGACCGACTTGTAGCCATGTTCCTGTGGATTTCGTGCCTGGGGTCGATTGTCCAGTGCGCGGCGTGGGGTCCGTCGGCCGGGCTGGTCTGGCTGATCCAGCCCTCCTCGGCCAGGCGCAGGAGCGCGGTGCGGGCCGTCTCGCGGCCGATGCCGGCCAGGAGGGCGAGGCGGCGGATGTCGGCCTCGACCTCTGCGGTGAGGGCCTGGACGGCGAGCAGGCAGAGCACGTCCAGGACGCGGCGGTCGGTGGGGCCGCCGCGGGTGGCCCACCGGCCGGGTGAGCTCTCGGCGTGGGCCTGGACCTCATGCACGTGGGCGGCGATGGCGCCGGCGCGGGCGTCGAAGGTGGGGTCGTCGCCCGTGTTGCGGGCGGTGGCGGCGACGTAGCGCACGGCCTTGTGCCACTGTCGGCGCAGCACCGCGGCGCCGCTGTCCGGCCCAGTGCTGGGGCGGGGCGTTCGGTTCGAGCGGTCGCGGCGGGTGCGCACGTGCTCCAGCCCCGGTGCCGAGCTCGCGAGGGCGGCGACGTCCTCGTGATGCCAGCGGGCGGCGGCCGCGCCGATCAGGACCCGCCACAGAACGGATGATGCGTCACCGGAGGCGGCGTCCTCGGCCAGGGCGGCCGCTGAGGCGGCGGGCAGGGCCCGCTTAGGGCCGGGGAGGTAGAGGTGGCCGTGGGCGTCGACGGGGACCGGCTGGTGGAGCTCGATCTCGCCGGTGGGCTCATGGTGGTCGACCAGGCGGGCGAGGGTGGCGACGAAGGCGGTCAGCTGCTCGGCCGTGATCGTGGGCCGTGCCAGCGTCTCGAGCGACCCTGCGAGGACGGTGGAGGCGCCACCGTGGCGGTGCGGGGCACCGGGAGGGCGGACGCACCCGGTGGCCGGGTTGGACAGGGGAGCGAGGTCGAGGGTCGGGCACAGCGTCTTCGCCAGGCGCCCCATGCTCGCCACCGTCTCAGCCGCTACTGCCTCGCTCAGGGCCAGCCACACGTGCCGGCCACCTCCGGGGCCGGACTCGCACACCACGTGGGGCAGGCGGTTGGCCTCGAGCAGGCCGACGAGCGTCTCGGCGTCGCGCGCAGCTGCGGCCGGGTCGTTCTTGGCGTCCAGGTCGAACGCGATCAGACGGAACCGCCCCTGCGGGTTCGCCAGGTACACCGCCCAGGGCTGCTCCGGGACCCCTGCGGTAGTCAGGGCGTGCCCGGTGTAGAGGTTCAGCGTTGCGCCGTAGGCGTCGACCGCGGCCACACGCACGCGGCCGCGCGGACTTATCGCCGCAGTCAGGGACCACGAATCGGCCCACGACACGCCTGCGGCCGGGTACGCACGTGTTGAGCCGCCTTTGGGGCTGGAGGCAGGTATTGTGGGCTCCGAACGTTAGGACGCGCCAAGGTGCGTCTGTCTGGGCCCTTCACCTCGCGCCGGCAAGCAATGAGGGTGAAGGACTTGGGATCTGGGGCCGGCCCTTCGGGGCCGGCCCGTTCACGTATGTGGGCTTATGCGCTCTTTGTTAGAGGTAGTTCCTCCTGTAGCGATGGAGTGATCTCTCGGCCTTCGGTGTCGCGGTCGATGAGCATGCCGAGGTAGTCGCTGAGCGACAGGCCGCGCTCCCTGGCGGCAAGTACGGCGCGAGTGTGGGTGTCGGGAGCAACGCGACCGCGCAGCGCTACCCGCCGTCCGTCGAGCTTGGGCATGCGGACCTCCTCAACCGTGATCACGGTCTCGATCCTGGCAGTGAATACCGGATATCCGGCGGTACCGGTCCCGCGTGTCGCGGTACCGGTCCCGCGACTAGCGTCCGGTGAGGTAGTGCCGGAGTTCGTCGAGGTAGGCGTCGACCGCGCTGCGGTCGAGGTGCCAATGGACGGTGCGCCCGTGGCGGGCCCCTTCAGGAATGTCGCCTGTGACCAGGCCGGCTTTCTCGAGGGCGCCGAGATGTGCGTGCACTGTTCCCCTGCCCACGCCGAGCGTGGCGGCAAGGTCGGTGGCAGTCGCCGGACCGGCGGCGAGGTTGTGGAGCAGCTCTGCGCGTGCGCTGTTGCCGATCGTCTCAATGATTCGTCGCACCCCTTCAGGCATCGCGGGGGGTTCGATGAGGCGCGGCACGGCGCCCATCTTGCCCGACGGTCCATGTGTGATGACCAAGCCCAGGCTTTCATTGGCATACTGTCTTGCTTAGTCGGACACTAGCAGATGCGTGCAGAGGGGAGGGTGTGTGCACCTACCGGCCGAGGACGTAGTTGCCGAGAGCGTCCAGGGTGCGCGTCAGACCGTCACGGTCAAGGAGGTAGCGCACGCGTTTGCCGTGGCGCTGCCCAGGGGGGTGGTCGACGGAGATGAGGTTCAGCGGCTCGAGCCGGCGCACGGCGTGGTTGATCGCCTGGGGGTGCACTCCACAGGCCTCCGCCAGCTCGGCGCGGGTGGACGGGCCGTGGCCGGCGAGGTGACGGAGAACCTGGCGCACCAGCGGCAGGCCGAGCTGCGTCATTGCGCGTTGGCGAGCGTCGTCCTCGGTGGGCATGGGCAACAAGTGTGCTGCCACCTCCAGTTTGCCGCGCTTCTTTGCCTGTGACCTGGACAACAGTATAAGCGGACGATAAAGTTGGGTATGTCACCAGCTCGTGAGGTAATGGCCCGCGGGGGGCACGAGGAGGGGGAATCGTGAGTAGCGATTTGTTTGCCGGCGCACGCCGGGCTGAGCAGTTCATCGAGCCGGACGAAGAACTTCGACCAAGCGAGCTCGGCGCCGTTGAGCGCGCCGCACTCGAGGGGACATCGCCGGCTGCACCGGCCGAGGCCGCAGACCGGCAGATCTCGCCGGCCCCGGAGGTCGACGAGGCTGTCCCTGCACCTGTCGTCGGAATGGTCGGAGCCGCGCGCAGCGAGTTGATCCGACCAGGGGCGACAGAGCGGGTGCGTGCCCAGTGGGGGTGGCGCAAGCTGCTCGGGTTACGTCCCGGCCCAGTCGAGCAGGCACACCTCGATGCCGAGCGAGTTATCCGCCAGGCGACCTGGCGTCGCGCTGTTAACGTGCTGGTCGCCAACAAGACCGGCGGCGTCGGCAAGACCACCGCATCACTCGTCCTTGCCGGCGTTCTGGGCCGGGTCCGCGGTGGGTCGGTTGCCGCGTTCGAGGTCGCCGACGCCACCGGAGCGCTGGAGAAGCGCGGCGAGGGAACCCCGGTACGCGGGCTGGGCGAGTTGGTCCAGACCGCGGGGCGGGTCGCCTCTTCGGGAGAGCTAGCCGGCTATGCGGCGCCGCAGACATCGCTGGCTCACGTCATCGGATCGGTCGCAGACCGACCGGTCCTCACCGGTGAGGACGTGCGGGCAGTGCGAACGGTCCTGGACCGCTACTACCGGGTGACGGTCGCGGACTCGGGCAACAACCCGCACTCCGAGGCTTTCACCGCGGCGGTCGGCACCGCCGATGTGCTGGTGATCCCGACGCTGCTGTCGTCGGTGTCCGTGCTCGACGCCTTGGACGTGCTGGAGAACGTGTCACGAATGGGAGAGCACGGCCGCAAGCTCGCAGAGACGGCCGTGGTGGTGATCAACCACGACGGGCGGCCAGAGGACAAGGACACTGCCCAGCGCGCACGTCGACAGCTGGTCCGGGTTCAGGAGCAGTCGCCGGGCGTGAGCCTGGTCGAGGTTCCCTTCGACGGACACGTGTCCAAGGGCGGGGAGATCACGCTGGCTTCGTTGTCGGCGAACTCCGGTCGCGCCTGGACTCAAGTGGCCGCAACCGTCACGCGCAAGCTGCTCGACAACGTCTGAGCGGAAAGTCTTCAAGAAGGGGGAACCATGTTCCAAGCAGCTAAGGACGCCACGGTGTACGCGGCCATCGAGAACCCGATCGACGGCATCACGCCGAACTTCTCCATCTTCGGCACCGAGTTCACGGAATGGTGGCAGAAGCTGTTCGCTGCCGCCTGGGCGATCGGCCTCCTCGTGGCCATCTTCTTCCTGCTCCAAGGCGTGGTGACGATGGCGAACGCTGGCGACAACCCGCATGACTACGCCCAGGGGCGCGGCCGCGCGATCAAGGCCGTGATCGGCCTGGTGCTGGTGGCAGCTTTCGCGATCCTGGTGGGGGCCATCCTCTCCGTCGCCAGCTGACCGGGAGGACTAGCCAATGAGCTTTGAGCCGCAGTTCCGCTACCGCCGCCGCTGGGTGCGGTGGATCGTCGCGGGCATCCTCGTGCTGGCGCTGGCCGCGGGCGCCCTGACCTGGCTGCAGGGCCGGCGCGACGGTGCGGCCGCGCCTTCGCCCACCACTACGACATCAACAACCGCTTCGCCGACTGCGGCCCGGGTCGCCAACGGGTGTCTCGGTGGGTCCGCGATCACCGCGCAGACCGTGCTAACCGCGCAGCAGCAGGCGCAGCTCGACGACGTCGGAGCTGCTGAGTTCGCAGCAACCGTCTATCGCTGGCTGGGCTCAGACGAGTCATTACCGCCCGCAGACGAAGTGCCCGTTGTCCTGGGTGCGATCACAGCGCCGGACGCAACAGAGACGGTCGCGGGCATGGCTGATCGGGTAGAGGAGCTCGGCCTAACAGACGAGCGGCAAGGCCCACCGTCGTCGACCAAGGGGGGTGGGTACTACATCGAGTCCTCGAACGAGGACGAAGTCGTGGTGTCCGTCCTGCTGACCATCCCCGAGATGAAAGACGAGGCAGGGAACGTGATGGCCACCGCCACCACGTTCACCCTGGACCGGTCCAGCGGGGAATGGCAGCTGGAGGACAACAGCGCTGATCGGCAGATATCCGACCTCGAGGAGATTGCACAACCGTTTTCCGGGGGGTGCTGACAGATGGCAGCGCAGGACGGCGAGGGGCGAGGCCTCGCTGAGAATGCCCAAGGCTGGATGAAGGGCGCACTTGACGCGGGTCTTGGTCCTCTCGATGACGCCGCACGTACGGTCAAGAAGGTCGCGGATTTCGGGTCGGACCCGTTGGGATTCTTGTTCGAGAAGACACAGGAGGCCGCGCACGGGCTGAGCTCGTCGGTGCTGCCGACGTTGTTCGACGCGACCCAGCCGGACCTGTCCGCGGAGTGGTTTCTCGATGCGTACCGGGTGAGCTTCGCGCTCGGCGTCTTCCTGTGGGCGTTCCTCCTTCTGGTGACGGTGGTCCGCAGCGCTCAGGGCGTGTACTCCTCGAACCAGGTGGCTGACGTGCTTACGCGGGGCTCGGTGCTGTTCCTGGGCGGGGCGATGTTCGGGCCGGCGGCCGGGTGGTTCGTCCTGGAGTTCGTCGGCTCGTTGAGCGACGTCATCGCCAGGTGGGCGATCGAGTCGTCCACCGACGAGGTCGTCTCGAGCATCTCGGAGATGGTCGCGGACAGCGACGCCTCGGGAGTCACGGGCGGCGTGCTGGTGGCCCTGTCGATGATGGTGCTGATGCTCGTCGGCCTGGTGCTGGTCATCGCGATGCTGATCGTGACGATGGTGACCATCTACATCGGTGGGGCCGTGGTCCCGATCGCCCTGGCCTGGTACGCCAGCCCGGACCAGCGGCGGATCGCGACCCGGCTGCTGATGGTCCTTGGTGGGGTGATCGCCGCGAAGCCGGTGCTGTTCCTGGTGCTGGGACTGGCCTACCGGTTGGCGGCGAGCCAGGCCCGGTGGCTCAGCGACACCCCGGACGTGGCGACGCTGGCGAACCACCTGGCGGCCGCGTGCGCGCTGTGCCTGGCCGGCCTGACGCCGTTCCTGCTGTTCAAGTTCGCGCCGGTGCTGCCGACCACGGCGGGGCAGGCCGGTCCGGCGTTGAGCATGGCCGCCAGCGACGGTCCCCAGGGGGGCGGCGGGGGTGGTTCGGAGACCGCTCGCCGGGCTCAGGACCGGGTACAGCGGTCGGACGCCGGCACCGACTCGAGCGACGACGGCGGCCCGGACGACGGTTCCGACGACGGCGGGGACGGTGATTCGGCGGGTTCGTCGACGTCCCGGCGTACGGATGAGGGCGGGACGATCCAGAAGGCGTTGGAGGCCAAGCAGCAGGCCGCCGGTGACGGTGGGGGCGCCGACGAGGGGGACGCCGCGGGGAAGGGTACCTCGGCGGGCGGGTCGAGCACCGAGGCGGCGGCCGCGAAGGGCTCGGCGGCCGGCTCCGAGGGGGCGGCCGCGACGAGCAGCTCGTCGAGCGCGGCCGCCGGCTCCTCCGGTGCCGCGGCCGGGGCTGCCGGTGCCGCTCTCGCGGCCGGCGCGGTGGCGGTCGTGGCGACGAAGAAGGCGGCCGACTTCGGTACCCGGGGCGGGGAGATCGCGGCCGCGGAGATGGACGAGGACCCGGCCGGGGGTGCGCGATGAGCCGCACGTCGGTCCTGGGCGGCGAGTCCCGCCGCCGGTCCTGGCTGGGTGGGTCGGTGCCGACCTGGCGCCTGGTCAGCGTCGGCGCGGCCGTCCTGGTCGCGATGGTGCTGACGATGACGATGGCCGAGGCCGGGTTCGTCATCGGCGTCGTGGTCGTCGCGGCGACCTGGGCCGCGACGGCGGCGACCCCGCGCGGCTCGGTGGTCTCGCGGTTCGTGACTAGGCGGCGCTGGCTCGAGCGCACCAGGACCGGCACGGTCGCGTTCCGCCCCTTCGACCAGGGCGAGTGGGACGCGCTGGCCGCGCAGGCCCGCGCGCGGGACGGCAGGGTGCGCGCGGACGCGGCCCGGCAGGCTGCGGCGTACCGGGAGGTGCCGGACGGGGCCGAGGGCATGGGCTGGCTCGAGCGGCGGCCGCGCCGGCCGGGGATCGCCTGGCACGCCCCGACCGGGGAGGACGCCTATCTCTCGGCGGTCTTCGAGGTGTCCGGGCAGATCCGCGGTCTGGAGTCCGACCGGGCCACGGGGGAGGCCGCCGCGCGCTGGGGCCGGTTCCTGGCCTCGCTGGGGTCGGAGGAGTCCGTGGCCCGGGTGGTCCAGTCCCTGACTCGGGTGCTCCCCCCGGACTCGGCCCGTCACGAGGCGTGGCTGCTGGAGAATCTCGACCCCGCGGTGCCGCGCGAGCTCGCACAGTCCTATGACGATCTGATCCGGCGCAGCGACGCCTCGAGCATGGTCCAGCGGCACTACGTCGCGGTGCGCTGGCCGCTGAGTGCGGCCTTCCGCGCCGCTGCCGCCCGGTTCGGTGAGGGCCGGGACGGGTGGCGGGCGTTCATGGCCACGGAGATCGCCTCGATCGCCCGGGGGCTGCGCCAGGCGCGCCACGGGCAGGTGCGGGCGCTCAGTGCCGCCCAGGTCGCTGCCGTGATGCTGCACATGCAGAACCCGTCCCGGCCGATCGACCAGGTCGCCGACGTCGACCCGGACCGGTTCGGGCTGCCGAGCTGGGACGAGTACTCCGCCCACGTGGTGACTTCGAGCGACCCGGCCACCGGGGAGGAGCGGCAGTGGTGGCACCGCACCGCACGGATCAGCGCCGACGCGATGGCTACGGTGCCGCGCACGTCGATGTGGCTGACCCCGATGCTTTCCGGCGGCCCGGACGGCACGGTGCTCACGCTCAGCTTTCAGACGTGGATCATCCCGGCCCGGCAGGCGCGCGGGGCCGCCCGCTCGGACCTGACCCGCGATGCGGCCGACCGGGTGGCCCGCAACCAGGACGGGCGCCTGCTGGACGAGGAGAACGAGCTGCGCCTCAGCGCCGCCCAGCGCCGGGCCGCCGACCTGCGCCCGGGGCAGCACAACGCCGGCGTGGAGTGGGCCGGCTACCTCACGATCAGCGCCCGCACCCGGGAGGAGCTCGGCCGCGCCGCCCGCCACGCGGCCGCGATCGCCGAGCGTGACCTGGGCATCGAGCGGCTGGAGTGGCTCGACACGTATCAGGCAGCGGCCTCGGGGTGTACGTGGCCGATCGTGCGGGGCATCAGGACCCCGCTGTCCTCGGCCGGAGACCGCGTGATGAGCGCCCTGTCCGGCCATGGCGCGAAGGAGTCTCTGTGACGACCACGAACATCCCGGCCACGCGCCGCGCTCAGCGCGAGCTCGCTGCCGGGAACCAGGCACCGACCACGCCGCCGGCGAAGGAGACCAAGCGACGACGCCGGCTGTTCGCGCCGCCCCCGCCGCCACCCCCGCGGGAGGAGGGGCTGACCCCGTACAACGCGCGCGGGACGCGCCTGCGCACCAAGCCCGGTTGGGCCAGGCGCGGCTACTACGCCCCGCTGCCCCAGGGGGCGCCGAGCACGACCCGGCAGGCCGAGGTGCTCAACACCGGGGTGGTCGCTGCCCCCACGGACGTGGAGGCGCTCATCGTCGGCCTGGACTGTCTCAGCTCCTCCCGGGTCCACCACGACCCGTTCGTGGCCTACCAGAAGGGCATCGTCTCCTCCCCGAACGTGGTGGTGGTCGGCGACGTCGGCTCGGGCAAGTCCTCGGTCTGCAAGTCCGCCTACGCGCTGCGCCCGCTGCTCCTGCGCGACCGCCGTGCGGTCATCTTTGACAAGAAGGACCGCGGCGGCGAGGGCGAGTACGCCGAGCTGGTCCGCTTCTTCGGCGGCGAGCCGTTGACGTTCAGCACCGACGGCGACGGGGTCGTGCTGAACCTGCTCGACCCGATCATCACCGGCGCCGGGGCGAAGAACCAGGTCCGTCTCCTCCAGGTCGCCGCCGAGCTCGCGCAGGACGGCGAGCCGCTGGACGAGTGGGAGCGCGAGGCGCTGCGCTCGGCGTACCGGCTGACCATGCGCCAGGCGGAGGTGGACGGCCGGGTGCCGGTCCTGCCCGACGTGCTCGCCAACCTGGGCCATATCGAGGCCGACCACGACGGCGGCTACGGCGACGCCTCGGCCGCCGCGAAGGAACGGCTGCACGAGGCCGCCCTGGGGGTGCGGTTCCTGATGGGGGGCCTGCTCGAGGAGTACGGCGGCATCTTCGACGGGCCGACCTCCAAGGGGGTCCGGCTGGAGGAGAAGCTGACCAGCTTCGACATCTCCCAGCTGCCCGACGACGGCCCTGCGGTCCCGACGGTGATGGCGATCGCGAACCTGTGGTTGCTCGGGTCGCTGCGCCGCAACCGCGGCAAGATGACCAACCTCGTCGTCGAGGAGGGCTGGCACCTGGTCGCCGGCCCGAACGCCGGCCTGCTGCGCTCGAACACGAAACTCGCCCGCGCCCTCGGCCTGGCCCTGGTGGTGGCGATCCACAAGCTCGCCGACATTCCGGTGACCTCGCCGGCCATGGCGGTCCTGCAGGAGGCGCAGACGGTCCACGTCTACCGCCAGTCCCGCGCCGCCGACGTCGAGCGGTGCGTGCGCGACTTCAACCTCACCGCCGACGCCGCCGAGGTCATCCCGTCGTTGCAGACCGGGTTCCACCTCTTCAAGCGGGGCACCGCCCCGGAGGTGATGGTCCGGCACGTGCGCTCCGAGCTCGAGGAACGGCTGACAGAGACCGACGCGGCGATGGGAGGCCGGCGCTGATGGCGACCAGAGAGAACCGCCCGCCGATCAAGGCGAGCACCAGGGCCAACGTCCAGCTCGCGCTGCTGGCCGTGGCGCTGCTCGCCTACTGGCACCTGACCTTGTGGGTGACCTCGACCGGCCTGGGACTCACCGACGTCGACCGCACCCTCCTCGCGCTGGTGCGCCTGTCCCCGCTCGACCTCGGCGAGGACGTGACCACCGCCAGCCTGCCGGTGGTCCTGGCGATCTGGTTCGCCCTGGTCATCCTCACCGCCCTCGCCCTGGTCGGGGCCGTGGCGGCACGCCACCGCGGCCGGACCGAGAAGGGCATGGTCACCGGCAAGGCGCTCAAGGAACGCGTCACCGGCGGGCCGTCCGCGACGCTCCTGGAGCCGATCGCCAGCTATCACGGGCAGCCGGTACGCCCCCGCACCGAGGACACCGGCTGCGTCATCGCCCCGCCCCGGCAGGGCAAGACGGCCTATCTCGCCGTCGGGCAGGTCGTCGACGCCCCGGGTGCGGTGGTGGCGACCTCGACGAAGGTCGACCTGTTCCGGCTGACCGCCCAGCCGCGGGCCGAACGTGGCCGGGTGTGGGTCTTCGACCCCGAGGGCGTCTCCGCGTGGCCCGAGGCGGCGCGGTGGAACATCGTCGCCGGCTGCGCGGACGTCAAGGTCGCGATGGACCGCGCGAAGGCGATGGTCGCGGCCCGGCCGATGGACGGCTCCCGCAACGCCGGCTTCTTCCACGAGGCCGCCGACACGGTGCTGCGCTGCCTGCTGCACGCCGCCGACCTTGGTGGTCACACCATGCGGGAGGTGCTCGCCTGGGCGCGGGACTTCGACAACGAAACTCCCTACGCGATCCTGCGCGAGCACGAGGGCGCGGCCCCGGGCTGGGCGAAGGATCTGGAGAAGTTCGCCCGGGGTGAGGCGCGGGAGACCGTCTCCTCCACCGACATGTCCCTCTCCCTCGTCCTCAAGCCGCTGGCCGACCCCCGGGTGGTCGACTTCGTCTGCCCCGCGGCCGGCGACGGCGAGGCGTTCGACCCGGACCTGTTCGTCCGGTCCTCCGACACCCTCTACCTGCTCTCCGAGGGCGGGTCCAGCGGCGTCGCCCCGCTGATCACCGCCCTGGTCTCCGCAGTGGTCAGGGCCGGACGACTCGCCTCCCAGCGCACCGCCGCCGGCCGCCTCGACCCGCCGATCACCTTCGTGCTCGACGAGGTCGCCAACATCGCTCCGATCCCGGACCTGCCCCAGCTCATGGCCGACGGCGGCGGCCGCGGGATGAGCGTGTGGCCGGTCGTCCAGGACGAGTCCCAGCTGCGCAGCCGCTACGGCGAGGAGGGCGCCAAGACCATCTGGGCGGCCGCCGCGGTCAAGCTCCTCATGGGTGGCTCGAGCAACGACGGCTTCCTGGAGTCGGTGTCCCGACTCCTCGGGGACCGCCGGGTCACCCGTTCTGCCCGCCACTACTCCGAGCGCGGCGAGACGCCCTCGTTCAACGTCTCGACGGAGAAGGAGCGCGTGCTCAGCGTGTCCGACCTGCGCACCATCCCCGAGGGGCGTGCGCTGCTGCTCTACCGCGACCTGCCCGGTGGGATCGTCGATCTCACCCCGTGGTGGAAGCGATCCGACGCCGAGGAGCTCAAGGCCTCGACGTCCTGGGTGCTGGACGGGGAGGGCATCACCGCATGACGACCACCGAAGAGCTCGGCGACCTCGAGGCGCGCCTGGAGACCGTCGAGGGCGCCCTGGCGGACCTCATCGACGCCGTCTCGGAGCGGCCCGCGGGCGGGCCGTGGCTGTGGACCCGCCTGGACAAGGACCGCCAGGTCGCCCTGTGGGAGGAGCTCGCCGACTTCGTCGCCTGGCTCACCGCCCGGTACCTGTCCAACCTGCAGGTGCGGGAGTACCGCCTCCCGCCGTGCTGGTACCGCCACCCCGTCGCCGTCGAGCAGCTCACCGCCCTGATGGTCGCCCACCAGGGCGCCTACAACGAGTCCGCGGCCGAGCCCTCACCCGCCCTGGTCGACTGGCACGAACGATCCCTGTGGCCGACCCTCGACCGGCTCCGGCACCTCAAGGTCTTCTCCGGCTGCGACGACGGCCACCAGGACCACCAGTGGACCGCCCCTGCCTGGCAGGCCGACGAGACGTTCCACGAGTTCGTCGCACAGTGCCTCCCGGCCGAGCCCGAGGAGGAACGGTGACGCCGCGCCGCACCGCCGGCCTCACGGCCGCGGTGGCCGCGATCTTGACGGCCGCCGGGTGTTCGAGCACCCCAGCGGAACCGCAGCCGGCCGCCGCACCGACGGCGCCCAGCTCCACACCGGCCACCTCGAGCTCCCGGCCGACGGACCAGCCGATGGAGGAGCTGACCGGGCAGGAACAGGACCCCACCGACCCGCCGCCGACGTGGGACGAGACCGCCGCCGAGGAGGCCGCCGACCGGGCGGTGGCGTTCATGCGCGCCTTCGCCCGCCCCGACCTGGCCGCTCAGCAGTGGCACGCCGGGATCGCCGGGCTGATGACCACCACCGGCGCGGAGACCTTCGCCTACGTCGACCCCGCGGCAGTGCCTGCCACCACCGTGACCGACGGCGGGGAGGTCCTGGATACCAGCTCGGCGTCGCTCGCCGAGGTCCGTGTCGAAACCGACGCCGGCCCGTACCTGGTCACGCTCACCCGCACCGCGGCCACCGATCCCTGGCTGGTCGAGTACGCCGACCCGATCGACTGAACACGCCCGTCCGGGGGGAGGACGAGAAACGCTGTGAAGAAGACGGCCGTCGCGGTCTGCACGGTCCTCGCCGTGCTCGGCGGGTTCGTGCTCGTGCTCTTCGTCGGCACGGGCCTGAGCCGGCCCGCCCCCGCGGGCGTGTGCACACCGGGCACGGCCCTCGCCGTCGGCGACGTCCCCGACGGGCAGATCGCCGGCTACTCCGGCGAGCAGCTCGCCAACGCCGCCACGATCATGCGCGTGGGCGCCGAGCGCGGCATGGACGCCTGGGGCCAGACCATCGGCGTCATGACGGCCATGGGCGAGTCCGGTCTGCGGGTCCTCGACCGGGGCGACGCCGCCGGCCCGGATAGCCGCGGCCTGTTCCAGCAGCGCGACAACGGCGCCTGGGGCACCTACGCCGACCGGATGGACCCCGCCCGCTCGGCCGCCATGTTCTTCGACGCCCTGAACAAGATCGAGGGCTGGCGCGACCTCCAACCCACGCTGGCCGCCAACCGGGTCCAGCGCAACGCCGACCCGTTGCACTACGCCGACTACTGGGACGCCGCCGTCCAGGTCGTCACCGCTCTCAGCGAGACAGACACGACCGACGACCGTGCCCCAGGTCATCGCTATGACCTCGGCCCGGTCAAGCCCCACACGCAAGCCCTTGCCGAGGAGGTCGGTGCGCGCTTCGACCTCGCCGAGATCGGCGGCTACCGCGACAGCGCGGTCGACGCCGGCGGCCACCCCGCCGGCCTGGCCGTGGACTTCATGACCCACGACGACACCGCCACCGGCGACGCGATCGTCTCCTACCTCATCGCGCACGCCGACCGGCTCAGCGTGGACTACATCATCTGGCGCCAAGCAATCTGGCGCACCGCCGAGGCGGACAAGGGCTGGCAGCCCATGGCCGACCGCGGCTCGGACACCGCCAACCACCTCGACCACCCGCACGTCAACGTCACCCCGACCCCGTCGGCGAACGCAGAAACCGGGCCGCTGGACTGCCTCGCCGCCACTACAGCGGGACCGGCCGGACCCGCCACCGGGCAGTGGGTGGCACCGGTCGACGGACCCATCACCTCCCCGTACGGGCCCCGTCTGCTCTTCGGCTCCAGCTTCCACGCCGGCACCGACTTCGGCGCCGCCTGCGGCACACCGATCTACGCCGCCGCCGACGGCCAGGTCACCTACGCCGGCGGCCCGCACCCGCGCCTCGGACTGACGGGGCACGTCATCGTCATCGACCACGGCGACGGCATCCAGACCAGCTACAACCACATGTACGCCAGCGACCTGCTGACCCGGCCCGGCCAGCACGTCACCGCCGGCCAGCTCATCGCCGTCGTCGGCAACGACGGCAACTCCACTAACTGCCACCTTCACTTCGCCGTCTACGTCAACGGCGAGCACACCGACCCCGAGCCTTTCATGGCCACCCAAGGCACCCGCCTCGGTTGAGAGAAAAATAGGACGCTGCGACGGATCACCAAGTGCCCAAGCTAAGCGCGGCCGCGTCGACACGCTGTCGCACTTGAGGTTCATCGAGAGTCGGCAAAGTTGTGGCACCATTAAGCGCGGTGGGCGTAGTGCGCCCAAAGTGAGGCCCTGACAATGCAGAACGTCAGGGCTTCTCTGCGTTTTCAGCCAGGGCAGAGTCCCAGATTCGTACCCATGCGTTGCACTGTCACACAGTTAGATTGGCTGGATGCGGGTCCATGAGTTAGCCCGAGCGCTCGGCCGTACATCGAGAGATGTGATCGTCCAGTTGCGCACAGACGGGGAATGGGTCGATTCGCACCTGAGTTCTGTTGTCAACGGACACCGGGACTTCCTCGTGGGCGGACATTTGATCTCCCCGTCCGCGGACAGTTCATCTCCCTGTGCGCGGACAGTTGATCTCCCTTGAGGTCAGGTCAACGGCACCACCCCCTTGCCGGCGGTGGCCTCGGTGAGCCGGAGGGAGGTGCCTTCGGTGACGATGACGTGGGCGTGGTGGAGCAGGCGGTCGACGGCGGCGGTGGCGAGGGTCTTGGGCATGATGGTGTCGAACCCCGAGGGGTGGAGGTTGCTCGTGACGGCCAGGGAGCGGCGTTCGTAGGCGGCGTCGACGACGCGGTAGAACGCCTCGGCGGCGGCCTGCCCGCTGGGGAGCATGCCGATGTCGTCGATGACGATGAGCTCGGCCCGGGTGATCCGCGCGATGGTCTTGGCGACCGAGCCGTCGACGGTGGCCTTGCCGATCGCGGCGGTGAGGGACTCGAGGGTGAACCAGGCGACCCGCATGCCGGCGTCGATGACCTTGTGTGCCAGCGCCTCGACGAAGTGGGTCTTCCCGGTCCCCGAGGGCCCGCTGATGGCGAGGTTCTCGGCCCGGCCGACCCACTCCAGGGTCGCCAGCGCGGACTGGGTCGGGACTGGGATGGAGCTGTCGTGCTCGCGCCAGGAGGCGAAGGTCTTCCCGGCCGGCAGGCCGGCGGTCTTGCGGCGCATGGCCTTGGTGGCCTCGTCGCGGCCGCGGACTTCCTCGGCGAGCAGGACCCGCAGGACCTCGGCCGGGTCCCAGCGTTGGGCGCGTGCGGTGGCCAGGACCTCGGGGGCGGCGGCGCGCAGGTAGGGCAGGCGCATGCGCTTGAGCACCGCGGTCAGGTCCTCGGGCAGCGGCGGCGCCGGACGGGTCGTCGTGGTGGTGGTCGTCATCGTGGGGCTCCGTTCGTGCCGAAGCTGGCCCAGGCGGCGGTGCCGGGCTGGGCGGAGTAGGACTCGTCGGCGATCACGAGGTCGGCCGAGGGGGCGCCGGTGGCGCGGTGGGTGACGATGGAGGCGAGGTCGTGCTCGGCGAAGCGGCCGGCGGCGGCCGCGACACCGAGGGCGGCGTCAACCTGCTCGGTGCCGACCAGGGTGGCGAGCTCGACCGCGGCGGCCATCTTCGCCCGGATCCGTACCGTGCCGGCCGCCGAGGCCTCGATGAGCCACTGCCGGGCGCCGGGCCCGATGGCGAGGAAGTCGGCCTCCGCGGCGGAGCGTGGCTTGATCCTGGGCGGTCGGGGCGCCCCGTCGGGATCCTGCGGATGGTCGGGATAGTGGGCGTGGTCGATCCGCGGGGACCCGGGCGTCGACAGGCGGTGGCGGGCGACCTCGACCAGGCCGCGCCGCTCCCCGACCCAGGACGGCTTGACCCTCAGGGCGTCGAGATCGACGACGATCACGAGCTCGTCGCCGGTCACGCGGCACCACACCTCGGCGTCGACCAGGCCCGGCGGGGTGGAGTAGCGCACCGACCCGAACCGCACCGTCTGATCGGTTCCGACCACCCGGGTCTGGCCCAGCGCGGCCGTGTGCGGCGCCGCCGGCAGCGGATGAAGGCGCTGGCGCTCCGCGGCGAGCATCTCGGCCGGGACCCGGCCCGTCTCGCGGTGCCGGCGCGTGTTCACGCTCTCGCAGAAGTCCTCGCAGGCGCCCTGCAGCTCGGCGAACGAGGAGTACGCGCTGCGCAGGTTCGCCTCCGTCGGGACCAGGTCGGCCTTGGCGATCCGCACCGTGTTCTCCGCCCCACCCTTCGACTCCGGGTCGAACGGGACACAGGTGTGAACCTGCAGCCCGTAGTGGCGTCCTGCCTCGACGATCTGCGGATGACGCACCGCCACCCCGGCGACGTGATCGACCGTGACGGTCCTGGCGTTGTCGGTCAGCACGTACGTCGGCGCCCCACCGATGCGCCGCAACGTCGCGTCCAGGCACGCGATCAGCGTCGCGAGGGTCTGGTCCCAGGCCGGGATCACCACCCGGAACCGTGACCAGGCCAGCCAGGCGCAGAACAGCACCGTCCGCCTCGGCTGCCCGTCCGGGCCCGGCACCTTCGGGCCCTCGCCCCAGTCGAACTGCAACCACAGCCCCGGCTCGGTGATCCACGGGCGGTAAGTGCGCCGGTTCCCCGCCCGCCAGGCCGCCTTGACCTGCGCGACCGCCCGCCGGGTGGAACGCTCGGTCCCGGTGAAGCCCAGCGCGACCAGGCGTTCGTGGACCACGTCGGCGCGGACCTTGCCGCAGGAGCGGTCGACCCACTCCTCGACCTTCGGCAGATACGGATCGATCATCCGCGGCCGCCGCGCCGGGCCCATGACCGGCCGGCCCGCGTCCCGCGCCGCGACGTAGCGGCGCACCGTCTTCGGATCGACCCCGGCCAGCTGCGCCGCCGAATGCGCGCTGCCCGTGGCATCAAACGCTTCGAGAATCTCCATGACTTCCCTGTCAGACTTCTTCACGCGTCCCTCCGGTCGGAGTGCTCAAGGTGGTCAGAGACCTCGAGCAAATCCCCGGAGGGACGCACATCTCGGGACCGACACGACATCAGCCCCACGGCCACAGACAGGGAGATCAGCTGTCCGTCAGCAGGGAGACGTCATGTCCGCCGACAGGGAGGCTGGCATGTCCGCTGGCATCTGTCCCGGCACCTGTCGCCAGCCGCTACCTTCCGACACCACAAGTGCCTGTGCAGGCACATGCGAGGGACCCCTCCACTCCCGAGTCCCGCCCGCGTCGCCCGGCGACTCCGCCGGTTTGGACGCCACCCCCCTATCGCCCTGTCTTTAAGCGGCGCCCGGGCCCACGTCAGTTCACGAAGCGGCGACCTCCCGAGGATGAGTGGGACGATCCCATTCGCAACCTGCGTTATGAGTCAGAGATCACGACTCGCGACGTTGCCAGCCTGTTGAGTGTGACGCCGGCGACCGTACGCCGCTGGGTCGCCCGGGGCTACATCAGCCCAGTGGGCAAACTCGGGCCCTCCAATCTATTCAGTACACGAGAAGTTCTCGCCGCCTACGACGACATCAAAGCGAGGCGAAAGGCAACCGCTCAGGGCCGCCGCACCCACGGCTACCTCGTGGAGTTGCGCCCGATCGACAAGATCCGGCCGAAGCACTACGACGCGGTCGTCGACGTTAGCGAAGCCGCGCGTTTGATCCAGGTCAGCCCCTCGACCATCCGCTCCTGGATTCACCGGGGCCATCTAAAGCCACTTGCGTCGTCGCAGGCCCGAGCTACTCAGCTTCGCCTGGGCGACGTAATCGCAGCCGCCCACGCGCGGGAACTCCCGCGGCCTGCTCCATTCGCCCTTCGGCGGCGCCGTCGGCTTCGAGTAGGGGACTAACAGCACCACTCCGTTCGGAGGGAGGTCTGACCATGCGACCTCCCTAGGCACAGCCCTGCCCTGATACCGCCAAGCACAACTCAAGACCTCCTCACCCACCAAGCCCGCTTCTGCGGGCTTTTTTTATGCCCAAAGGCAGGCAAGCTCATGTTCTCGAAACTCGTATCAACTGGCGCCCTCTGCCTGGTGTTCGTCCACACGCCACTCGTGTCAGCAATCCTTATGGGGCTCGTAGTCGTCGCTACGGCCGTCTTTCTACGCTGGTTTGTCCAGCAGCCGAAGCGGGCGCGGGCGGACATCATCCGACTCGTTCGGGCGGTTCGGGGCAGCTGAAATGCCCCATCGAGCCCTTCGGGCACCACCTCGAGCGCTGTTGAACATGAGCGCAGCCCGGTGCTATCGCCCCTTGATCGTCTCCGTGTGCCCGCAGGGGCGAACGTGGGATGAAGCGGATGCGACAGGGCGCCCCGTTCGCCGGCTACAGCTGCGGACCGCTGCGCCGGGGTCCTCCGTGCCGAGGGACGCCGTTGTTGTCCGGCCGGTCCGCCCCTTGGCGGGCCTCGCGTCGCTGGAGCAGCTGCTCGCGCGCCCGGGCGAGTCTGTCCTGCGTGCCTTGCTCCTCGCCGTCGTCCTTGCGGTCCTCGGAGCGGTGGACGTGCCGACGGAGCCGCTCGGCCGCGGAAGGCTCCTGCAGCTGTTCGGGCCCCTCTCCGGTGATCTGACCGGCCGGTGCTGGCACGCGCTCGTCGGCGCGGGCCAGGCCGGTGCGCAGGTTCTCCAGTGCCGCCGAGGCGCGCCGGTAGTCCTCCACCTGGTGGCCGTGCTCAGGCCGGGCGCCGAGCGGGTCGGTCCCGGTGATGCCGTACCGGTCGCGGTAGGCGGCCACCAGGCGCGTACCGACGACCGCCTCGTCGGACACGTCGTCGTGCGGTAGGCCGAGCTCCCGGCTCCAGTCGGTGCGACCGGCGAGGGCCAGGTCGGTGAGGCGGTCGACGCGCTGCTCGATGAGTTCGACGTGTCGGGCGGCCCACTCCCGCACCTGCGGGTGGCCACCGCTGTCGGGCACGGTGATCCATTCCGGGGCGTCCGGGGCAGGGCGCCATGGCTCGAGGCCGGGTGGGTAGTGCCCGAACCGGTCGAGGGCGTCCTCGACCTCTGGGACCAGGCGGGCGAGGCTGTGGGCCTCTCGGAAGGCATTCTCCTGTGCGGTGGTTGCCGACAGTGCGGCGCCGTCCCGGGCGATGATCCCGGCGAAGACCTGGGCCGGCGACCGTGCCGGGCCGGTCTCGTCGTGACCGTCGGCGCCGAGGAGGGTGTCGGTGACGAGGTAGACCCGGTTGTCCTGGCGTCCGCGGGTCAGGGCGGTGTAGAGGCTCTGGCGGTCGGTGCTGGCGTCGAGCAGGGCGTGGGAGGTGTCCACGGTCATGCCCTGGACCCGGTGCACGGTGGCGGCGTAGGCCAGCTCGACGTGCCCGGCGACGTAGCCGGCGGGCAGGTTCAGCGTGCCTCCGTGACGGGTGTGCCGGACGCGGAGCCGGCCGTCGTCGGCGCGGTCCAGCACTTCCCAGACGTCGCCGTTCTTGACGAAGTCCTTGCCGTTCGCGGTGGGCAGGGTGCGGTCGTTGAGCCGGGTGACGACCCGGTCGCCGCGACCGGCACGGTTGCCGTCGTGGAGCACGATACCGTCGGACTCGACCCGGCCGACAGCCACCAGGTCGCGGCGGGCCTGCCCGGCCAGCGCGGTCACGTCGGTGTTCGACCCGGCGATCATGACCGACTCCTGACCGGCCTCGGTGTCGGCCGACCAGGCGGCGTAGACCTCCTCGAGCATCCCTTCACGGGTGCCACCACGCACCCGGCCACGCTCGAGGTAGAAGTCGTCAGCACCGGCCTCTCCCGTGCGCAGGCGCAGCGATGCGGCGGCCTCGTCGGGGTCGGTGAACCGGTGGACCTGCTCGAGGCGCACGGCCCCGACCCGTTCGTCGATCAGGCGCAGTGCCCCACCGGCTTCGACGGCGGCGAGCTGCTGGGGGTCGCCGAGCAGCCGCACGCTCGCCCCGTGCTCGCGCGCTAGGGTCAGGGCCTGATCGAGCAGTGGCGTGCCGGCCATGCCGGCCTCGTCGACGAGCAGCACCGTCGAGGCGTCGACGCGCAACGCCTCGGTCACCGTGCCGCTCCGGTGGGCGTGGATGAGCTTGTGCAGGGTCTCGGCAGTCACCCCGAGCTCCTCGCCCAGCACGCTCGCGGCGGCCGCCGACGGCGCCAGCGCGAGCACCCGGCCGCCGGTGTTCTCCACCGCGCGGGCGAACGCCGTCATGGCGGTGGTCTTCCCGGTCCCGGCCGGGCCGATGCCTGCCACGAGCTCACGTCCGGAGGTGGCGAACGCGCGCGCCAACTCTCGCTGACTGTCGTTCAGGGTGCGCCCGCTCTCCTCCTCAATCGTTCTTAGGGCGGCGCTGAACTGCTGCTCGCCGACGACCGGGCCGCCGGTGCGCAGCGCGCCCTGGACGAGATTGTGCTCGGCGTCCAGCACGGCCTGGGAGGTCAGGACGCGCTGCCCGTGGACGGTGTAGACCGACTCCCCGTCGGCGCGCTGGAGCACCTCGGGAACCGGGTTCAGCTCGGGCGGGTCGAGCCGCAGCGACAGGGCCTCAGCGCGTGCTGCGACCTGCTCGGCGACGGCGGTCAGGTCACCGGTGGCGTGCTGGCGGGCCTGCCGCATCGCCTCGGCCATCAGGTGCCACGGCTTCCACGTCGCGCGCTTGGCCTGGACCTCCTCGACGACCCGGCGGGCGAGCTCGTCGACGTCGACACCTGTCCCGTCCGCGCCGCTGTCGCGGTGCACCGCGGCGGCGATCATCTCCGTTACGTGGGCCTCGTCGCCGAGTACCTCGGCGGCCTGCCGGCGCCACTGCTGCCGTCGCTCGGACAGCGTCACGCCGTCCTCTTTGCCCTCGCGGGTGTCCAGGGTGGCCTGCTGGGCTAGGCGCAGCTGGACCGCCTTCGGCGGCTCGTGGCCGTGCTCGGCCCGGTACCGCTCGGTCAGCTCGGCGTAGACCTCCTCGATCGCAACTCGCCGAGAAGAGAACGCCGCCCGCACCCGGGCGTCGATACCCTCAATCTCTCTCACCGGCTGCTTGCCGCGGCCACGCTCCTCGTCGACGAACCGCACCCCGAGCCGGCTGCGCAGCTCCTCCTCGATCAGGGTGTTGTACCGCTCCGAGGCCGCCACCCCCAGGGAATGCAGCACTCGGGCGTCCAGCGCCCGCCACTTCCCGTCGCTGCCCTGAACCTTGTTGGACACCGCGACGTGGGTGTGCAGGTTCGGGTCCCCGGTGCGCGAGTCGGCGTGGTCGAACGTCGCGGCGACCAGGCCGCGGGTGTCAATCTGGGCCGCGCCACCCGTACCCACCCGGGTCAGGCCGGCCTCCTGCTCGACCCACTCGAAAGCACCTTGCCATGCGGCCTCGTGCGCGGCCGCGACCTCACTGCGCACCTCCTCGTCGGCCAGCGCCCACAGCGTCGAGACGGACTTCGCCGGGGTGAAGACCAGGTCATACCCGGCGACCGGTTGGCGCTGCTGGCGACCGAGCCGGGCAAGGAAGTGGGACCGTTCCGCGTCGACCGGCTGCCGACCGAACCGACCCGCCAGGATCGTCCCGGCGACGTCCCACCGGATCAGGTCTCGCTCGACACCGGCCTCCGGCGCACGCCCGTGCGCGGCCTTGAAGTCCGCATAGGCGGCCCGGATCGAGGTCGTCCACTCCTCGTCGTCGACCGGCTCGAAGCGCGGAAACCGGCGCCCAAGCCGGGCAGTTTTGACCGCCTCCTCGGCACTCGCCCCGTCGGCCATCGCCTCTCGGATCAGCCGGTCCGCGTCGGGGTGCAGCCCCTCACCGAACAGGGCTTTCATCTGCTCCTCGGTGACCTGCCCGGAGATGCCGAGCCCCGTCAGGCCGGCGCCGACCCAGCGGCCAGGAGGGTTGCCCTCGTGGGCGTAGTAGTCCGCCAAGGACTCCCCTGCCTGACGGGGGGTGTCTCCCGAGGCGACCTGGCGCGTGAGGTACGTGTAGCCGTCGCCGGCGTGGAGGACGTGCACGGTCATCATGGCGAGCACCCTTCCTCCGCAGCGATCGTTTCGGACGTCACCCTACCGCCTCACAGCGAGTGCAAGAGGTGTGTGCGTTGTTGGGTTAAGTGGCGCAGCGATATGGTGAGACGGCAATCGGACGAATGAGTCAGCGAATGAAGTCCGAAGAGTCGTAACAAGGGGGAAGTGATGGCTCGGACGAAGAGTCGGATCGATGCTCGCGAGCGTGCTCGTCTTGCACGCCTTCGTGTTGACGCAGAGCGCGAGCAGCGGGACCGAAAGATCGAGGACGCAGCGGCCGAGTACTTCACCGCGCTCGATGAGCACGGTGAACTTGCTGCGAAGCTCAAGGCCATCGAAAGCCGGATGCACACCGCCGTCCTGGACCTCCTCGACCTGGGTGAGTCACAGGCCCGCGTAGCGGCCCTCCTGGAGATTGAGGCTCGAGAAGTGCGCCGCATCCGTGCGGAGGCGGATCAACTGAAGCCAGAGTCCGGCGTGGCAAGCTCCGAGTCGAGCGCTGTATCGAGCGTCGACACGGAGCAGCCCGATCCACAGACCCACGACGAATCAGCCGTCGTCCACAACGAGCCGACCATGGCTGGCGTCGGAAGCGGAGTCTGATCGCCATGACGATAGAAACCCGCCCCCAAACCGAAGAGATGGCCAGAGCGCGGCGACTCCTCAAGCGTCTCGCCGCACATGACGGTGAGATCAGCACCGAAGCCGGGATCGACGCCAGTATGGCGTTCTGGACCCTGGAGGGACTGCTGCCGCCGTTCCCGCCCGCCGGCGACGTATCCGGTCTGCCACTGCCGAGCCTCGAGGAGGTCCGCGACGCACTACTCGCAGCTGCGGACGCGGCCGAGTCCGTCGAGGAGGCTCTTACGATCGCTCGCGCCGGGGCCGAGCTCAACACGAGCAAAGCCTCATGACGTACCGCGAGTACAGCGCCCGCCTCGCTCAGCACCTCGCCAACCTCAGCGTGGCTTCAGGCTCGAGGTATCTCGACGACCGTGGCCTCGACGTCGCACTCATGGGGCGCCACGAGACTGTCCGACTCATGCAGGAAGCGATCGCCACCGCCACAGGCCGAGCCACAGCACGGCCAGATGAGGGATGGCGCTTCGCCGAACGAACCACCCTGCGGCACGCGATGAACAATCCCGTCGAGGCACTGCAGAACACCATCGATGGGTACCCAACCGTGCGCTCGCACCTCGCGCTCATGGAGGTACGGAAAGAGCATCTGCCGTCCTCCACCGCAGCTCGCTGGTACGAGGCCACCAGGGCAGCCACCATCGCCCGCCACCACCTCACGAGCGAGGCTCCCGCCTATGCGAACAACCACCGGTGGAGCCTCGTCGCCGACGTCGCAGCCATGGCCCCTGTCGTCCAAGACCTCGACCGCCAGCTGCTCGTCGCTGCGCGCCGCATCCACTCCGACGACTCCCCCACCACTCAGGCGTTGGTCCGGTCCGACGAAAGTCCGATGAGGCTTGTTGCCGGCGAGGCCGCCGCCGTAGCACGCGCCGAATCCCTGCCGGACCTCGCCGGTCTGCACACTCCCCCGGTCAGCGCACGTCCCGTCGAGGTGGCTTCGTTCGGCGACCTCCTCGAGGCACAACGCCGGCTCCCCATCCAGCTCCAGCGCGCCGAGGAGATACGTCCAAACGTCATCGCTGGCACCGCACTCGGCCAGGCACGCATCCTGCTCACCGCGGCAGAGCTCCTTGAGAACGGTCGCCACCGACGCGCCGCTGACCTGGCGCGGGAAATGGGAACGCAGATCGCGCAGCAGGTTCGCCCCAAACAGGGCGACGTCACCTCCCCTATGCCCGGCGATCCGACTCCCCTCATGCAGACCCAGGGCATGTGGGAGTACATACAGCGCCGTCGGCTGGACGGAGCACCTCTCGAGGGGCGAGAGGCCATGCTGCTGCGAGGCGCGGTACACCACGCCCCGACTGTCGTTCAGCAGCTCTCACGCACAGCCGAGGAACATCTCACCTCCAGCCGCTGGCTCATCTCCTACTCAATGGAGAGCCCGTTCGAGTGGGACCTGCACCGGGCCTTCGACGAGGAACCACGCCTCGTCACTGCCCTGGTCAACCTCCGGGAGACATATCCCGCCGCGGAACTCAGCCTGCTCCCACGCGCTGAACTCACCTCGGCCCGCTCCACGCTCGCACACGTGACAACCCAGAAAAAGCGAGACCTCCGGCCCGCTTCCCCTGACATTGCCGTAGCGGGTGAGGTCACGAAGTCGACCCGCCGGGCACCCCGCCACTAGGGCGTGTCTCCCAATGAACTCTTTGGCCACAATGGTGGCATGGCCATCGATGGTGAGACGGGAGTACGCCAGCAACCCGACGGCTCGTGGGTCTGGCTCGCTCGCTGGCTCGGCGGCGTCGAGCAGTCCGGTCATAGCTACCCCAGCCGCGAGGAGGCCGTCCAGGCGCTTCGCGAGGTGCTCGACGACACCGGAAATGCATAAACCAATTGGGAGACACGCCCTAGGGACGGTATGACAACGCAGCCGGCAGGCACCGCCGCCGAACAGCCAGCTCGACGTCGGCCTGCCGTGGACGCCCCGGCGCTCGTTCCACCGGCCGATCGGTGACAGTGTCAGTCGGCTGCTTTCTCATGCCAGGCCCGCCCACGAATCTCGTGCTGCACCGAGTTTGCCGCCTCCCCCACTACGGCGGGCACTGCGCTGTTGCAGTTGGGTGCACCCCAACGCTACAGCCGGTGGCCAGCCATTTGCCTGTTGCATGAAGTGCACTTCTGGGCTTCTGCAACAGATATGTGGAAGGGTCTAGACATGACGCAACACACCGGGCAGCGGATCGGGTACGCGCGGGTGTCCAGCACCGATCAGAACCTCGCCCGGCAGATCGCCACGCTCGGCCAGGTGCATCGACTGTTCGAGGAGAAGCAGTCCGGCGCTAGGCGCGACGGTCGCACCGCCCTGGCGGATCTGATCGGCTATGCCCGCGAGGGGGACACGGTCGTGGTCTCCTCGATGGACCGCCTGGCCCGTTCGGTCGTGGACCTGAACCAGATCGTGGGCGAGCTGGTCGCCAAGGGCGTGGTCGTGGAGTTCCTCTCCGAAAGGGTCACCTTCCGGCCGGGCGCCACCGACGCCTTCGCGGAGTTCCAGCTGAACATCATGGCGTCCTTCGCCCAGCTGGAGCGGGCCATCGCCAAGGAACGGCAGGCCGAGGGCATCCGCGCCGCGAAGGCGCGAGGCGTCTACACCGGCAGAGCGCGCAAGCTGACCGCCCAGGACCTGACCAACGCTCGCGAGTGGATCGGGGCCGGCGTGCCCAAGGCCCAGGTCGCGCGCCGGCTCGGCGTTGACCGATCGACCCTCTACCGCGCCCTGCCACTCACCGCCATGCAGGCGGGTTCGGACGCTGGTGCAGCCGACGCCGAGATCTGACGGGACGATGCGTTCTGCCGTCGCACCGTCCGAGCGCCTCAGAAACACCTCTCAGAACCGCAACTCGACAAGACCGTTGTGAGGCCGGTTTTGGACGCGCGAGGGGGCTCGGCAGTTGACTCCCGGCGCGCTTCAGAACCGAACGTTATTCGACGCCCCAGCATATTAGATAGGAACTCATCACTGTCGCTTCCTATGGCACACGAGAAGAGGCCGGTCGCAGGTACCCCGGGGCGTAGCCGCCACAGGTTTGCACCCACGAGCCGATGGGGAGCAATGGTCTACTCTGCTCCGACCGGTCGGGTGGTGACGAGCAGCTGCTCGTCGAGCGGGACGACGGCGGCGCCGTCGGAGGAGAAGAGCGCAGGTACGGCGAGCGGGGACGCGCCCTCGACGTAGACGGTGGCGTCCTCACCGGTGGCGGCGTTGAGGACCTGTACGGCGTCGCCGACGCGGAGGTAGGCCAGGACGCCACCGACCCCGGCGAGGGTGACCTCGCCGTCGAGCTCGCGGGTCCAGGCCGTGCCCTCGGCCGTGCGTCCGGTGACTACCGCTTCGGCTCGGGTGACGACGGTGCCCGTGCCCGGGTCCCGGCGTGCGTCCTCCACGTCGGTGGCAAGGACCGTGCCGTCGGCGAGGTCGATGAGTGCCCCGCTCTCCGCGCCGGCCGGTCCGACCAGCGCTGTCCCGTCGGGCGGGCGGGCGCCGGCCACGGAGGTCACCCCGCTCCCCTCGGGGATGCCCGCATCCGTGAGGGGCAGCGACCACCTCTCCTCGCCGTCCGGGCCGGTGGCCGTGAGGGCTCCGTCGGCGGCGGTCAGGACGACGCCGTCGTACTCCCCGACGACGGCGGTACCGGGCTGGTCCTTCTCGTCCCGGACGGTGGCGCCGGTGGCGGGATCGAGAGCGGCCCGTGGTCCGGTCTCCCCGATCGCCGCGCGCGGTGCCGAGGAGGAGAAGACGAGGCCCGGGCCGTGGTGGGGACCGGGGACGTCGACCGGGCCCCAGAGCCGCTCGCCGGTGGCGAGGTCGTAGGCGGTGGCGGTGGTCTGCGCGACGGCGTCGTCGGTGCTCTCGAGGTCGGTCAGGACGGCGACGGGGCGGTCAGTGGCGCGGCTGAGGGCGAACCCGGTGCACGACGGCGGGCGCTCGGCCTCCCACAGGACGGTGCCCTCGCTGTCGGTCGTGATGAACCGCAGCGGGTCCTCGGGCGCCTCCGGGGAGCGGATTCCGAGGAAGATGCCGTCGTGCTCCAGCGGCTGCTCGGTCCACCCGGTGGCGACGACCTCGAACGGCGCGAGCGGCAGCGGCAGGCTCTGGGGGCTCACGTCTGAGGCCTTCGCGGGCTCGTCCACCGCGACCGGGGTCGGGTCGACCTGGGCCGGTTCCGGCTCCGTCGCGCAGCCTGCGAGCACGGCGAGGAGCACCCCGGCGGCCGCGGCGGTCGGGGCTGCCTTCACGAGGCGACCTCCTCGTTGATGTCTCGATCCGTGGCGGGCGCCCCTGCGGGGACGTCGGCGCGGGCGCCGCCCCGCCGTCGCCACGCCCACACACCGAGCACGGCGAGGGCCGCGATGACGATGAGGAGCGGCTCGGGCACGGCGGCGGACATGGACAGCACCGTGGTCTGGAGGCTGCCCAGCAGGGTGGCCGGCAGGAGCTCCGGCAGCGCCGCCATGCCGTTGGTGGTGACGAAGACGATGCCGACGGCCACCAGGACGATGCCGGTGACCACCGAGGTGGTGTGGAGCCGGAGCCGACCGACCTGCACCTCGCGCCCGCGCAGACGCGCCCGGCCGGCGGCGCCGAGACGGTTCCACAGCGCCGCGAGCCCGAGCAGCGGGACCACCATCCCGGCGCCGTAGACGGCGAGCATGGTGCCGGCGACCACGAGGGACTCCTCGGTCGCGGCCATGGTGAGCACGGCGCCGAGGATCGGGCCGGAGCAGAACCCGGCGACGCCGGAGACCCCGCCGAGCAGGTAGGACCGCACCAGGCCGGACTGGCGAGGGGCGGTGGCCTGCACGCTCCGGACGCCGGGCAGCAGCTTGGCCAGGTCGAAGCCGATGCCGAAGATCTGGAGGACGCCGAAGACGATGATGAGCCAGCCCGCGCCGGTGACGAGGAGGTCCCGGTGAGTGGTGACCAGCGAGCCGGCGAGGGACGCGCCGAGTCCGAGGGGGACGAGCAGGGTGGCGAGGCCGAGGAAGAAGACGGTGCCGTGGCCGAGCAGTCGCGCGCCGGCACCGGCCGTCGACGCGAAGAACGCGGGTAGCAGGAGCGCCCCGCAGGGGCTGAGGAGTGCGAGGGCACCGCCGAGGAAGGCGGCGAGGAGGGTGAGCTCCACGGCGCTCAGCCCTGCGCCTCGGCCAGTGCGTCGTCGAGGGTCTTGACGAAGACGTCGGTGGGCTGGGCGCCCAGGATCGGAGTGCCGCCGAGGAGGAAGGCGGGTGTCGAGTAGACACCGAGCGACGCCGCCTCGTCCTGGTTCGCCGCCACGGCCGCGGCGGTCTCCTCGGAGCGCAGGTCGGCGGTGAACCGCTCGGTGTCCAGGCCGAGCTCGGCGGCCAGCTCGATGAGCGACTCCTCGTCGAGCTCGCCGGCCGGTCGCTTCTCGCCGCCCTCGAACAGCGCGTCGTGGTACTCGACGTACCGGTCCTGCAGCCCGGCGGCGTACGCCGCGCGGGCGGAGGTCAGGGACGCCTGGCCGAAGACGTTGATGTCACGCCACTCGATGCGCAGGTCGCCGGCCTCGGCGCTCTCGAGCATCGTCGGCTGCGTCTGCTCGCTCCACATCGCGCAGAACGGGCACTGGAAGTCCGAGTACACGACGAGGCTCACCGGCGCGTCGGCCGGGCCGACGGCCATGGGATCGGCCGGGTCCCGGCGGGCCATGTCCGGCAGCGCCTCCTGCTCGGGCTCCACGACCTCGGCGACCGGGCCCTCGCCGGTCGACCCCTCAGGCTCCGCGGCCGCCCCCGCCTCGGAGTCCCCGCCGCGCGCCACCAGCGAGACGGCGACGAGCACGGCGGCCACCAGGGCCACGAGGACGGGGACCAGCCACGCCGGCCTGCGCGCGGACGAGGTGGTGGGGGTGGAAGGCATGAAATGGCCTCTCGAATCGGGTGCTGGGACTGCGAACACGAGGAGCGTCCGCGCGGGCGACGGTCTACTAGTCCGCGCGGGCGACGGTCTACTAACTGACGTAGTAGTGATCTATGCGGCATAGTAGACACATGCCCGTTCGATCTACCAGCCTGCGCCGGCTCATGTCCTCCGCCCGCAGCACCGGAACGCTCGCCGTCGCCGCCCTACGGATGTGGTCCGCGCGTCAGGTGCTGGCCGCCGTCGCAGCCACCGTGGTGGTGGCGGTGACGATCGGCGTGCCGACCGTCCTGATCCCCAACCCGGTCTTCGGTCGCGAAATTCCGGTGGAGCCATGGAGCTACCCCGTGTGGGTGCTCACGTCCGTCCTCGCGGGGCTGCTTGTGGCCACCTACGTCCGCCCCCGTAGGACGGCGGAGCCGGACGAGGCACCCCGGGCCGACGGCGAGCGCGCGAGCCGAGCCGGGATGGCGGGCGGCCTCCTGACGTGGTTCGCCGTGGGGTGCCCGGTGTGCAACAAGATCGTGCTGCTGGCTCTCGGCTACACCGGTGCGCTGACGTGGTTCGCCCCCGTCCAGCCGGTGCTCGCGGCGGCCGGGCTGGGCCTGACGGCCGTAGCGCTCGTGGTGCGGCTGCGCGGGCAGGTCGCGTGCCCCCTCCCAGCGGCGGTGGCCCGTGGTTGAGACACACCTCCCCCGGCTCGGCACGCTCGAGAAGGAGGTCATGGAGATCCTCTGGGACTGCCCGACCGAGCTCTGCACGCGCGACGTGCTGGAGCAGACGTCGCACACCCTCGCCTACACCACGATCGCCACCGTCCTGAACAACCTCGTCAAGAAGGGACTGGTGGAGCGCGTGCCGGCGGGCCGCACGTGGGCGTACCGCCCGCTGCACAACCGCGGCGAGTACGTCGCCGGTCTCATGACCGAGGCCCTGACCTCCAGTGCCGACCGCCAAGCCTCGCTGCTCCACTTCGTGGAGTCGATGTCCGACGGCGACGTCGCGCTCCTACGCAGCCTTCTTGCCGACGGCGGGACCGGCCCGGGCACCGACGGGGCGACGCCGTCGTGACGGTGCTGACCGTCGCCGCCGCGCTGACGGCCCTCCTGCTGCTCGGGGCCACCGCTGGGCCGGCTCTCCTCGGGCGGCTCGCCCCGGCACTGAGCGCACGCCCCACGTGGGGCATGGCGCTGTGGGCCTCCTCGGCGGTGCTGTGGGTGCTCGGGCTGCTCAGCGTCGGGCCGCTGCTCGCGTGGACGGTCGCCGGTCCCGGCCTTCCCGGTGCGGCCGGCACGGTGTGCCGGCGCTGCCTCACGGCGGCCAACCCCTTCGCGTCGGTGCCGGGGTGGACGACGCAGGTGCTGCCCACCTACCTGCTCCTCCTCGTCCCCGCCGCCGTGACGATCGGGCTGCTGGGCTACGCGGCCGTGCGCCTGATCGCGTACCGCCGGGAGCTGCGCCGCCAGCTGCGCACGCTCGCCGCCGTGGCCGAGCTGCGGCAGGTGCAGGGCACCTCGGCGTGGGTCGTCCCCTCGGCCGAGCGAACCGCCTACGCGCTGCCCCGCCGGCGCGACGGCATCGTCGTGACCCAGGGCGCGCTCGACGGCCTGGACGACGACCAGATCGCCGCGGTGCTCGCGCACGAGCGCGCGCACGTCCGCGGCCGGCACCACGCGGTCATCGGCGTCCTGCAGATCTTCGCCGGCCTCTTCGCCCCCGTTCCGCTCGTCGCCGCCGCCCCGGCCGCCGTCGCCGGCTACGCGGAGATGGCCGCCGACGACGCCGCCCGTAGCGCGCGGGGCACCCGCGCTCTGGCCGGGGCGCTGCTGGCACTGCACCGGCCGGGCACGTCGGGGCCGCCGCCCGCCCTCGCGCTGCACGCCGCGCGGCACCAGCCGCTCTCCCGGGCTCAGCGGCTGGTGGCAGCAGCACCGTCCCCGCCCCGCGGAGGTGTCGCTGTCGTCGCCGCCTACCTCGTCGCCATGGCAGGGGCGGTCCTCCTGGTCTCCGTCCCCTACCTCTCGGTGGCCGTCACGGCCAGCTGCTGACAGCCGGCGGCCTAGCGAACGACGCACAAGGAGTGCCACCACCCGTGACCGCCAGCTCAGCACCGACGGGGGCCGACACCGGATCGCGGGATGCCGTCGTCCCGACCACCGAGGCGCAACGGAGCGGAGCCTTACATCCCGGTCCGATGAAAACCCGATCGGCGCCCTCGGTGACGCCACTCCTGATCAGCGCTGCGGGCGGATGGCTGACCAACCTCGCCTTCCCGGACCGTGGCTGGTGGCCGTTGGCCTACCTCGGGGTCGCACTGCTCCTGATCGCGCTGCGTGATTTGCGAACGGTGCAGTCCGGGCTCACCGGACTGGTGTGGGGCCTTGCGTTCTTCCTGCCGCACGTCCACTGGGCGGCCCTCGCCACCGGGTCGCCCCTGCCATGGATCGCGCTCAGTCTCTCGCAGGCCTTCTACGTCGCGGGCTTCGCGATTGCCTGGACGGTAGCCCGGCAGGCCGCCTGGGTCCGTGAGCACCCGCTGATCCAGACGGCCGTCGCCGCCGCTGTCTGGGTGGCGATCGAGCAGGTGCGGGGCTCGTGGCCGTTCGGTGGGTTTCCGTGGGGCATCCTTGCCTTCTCCCAGGTCGACGCCCCAGTACTGCCGTTGGCCGCCTACGGCGGCGAGGTCCTGGTGTCAGCGACAGTGGTGGTCATCGCTGGGCTGATCGCGCTGGCGGCGACGCAGGAACGTCGATCGAGCCACTCCGCCGTCCTCGGCGTTGCCTGCGTCGTTGCTGCCCTGTCCATCGGGCCGTCGCTCCTGCCCCTCTCGACGGGCGCAGAAGCTGGAGAGCTGCGCGTGGGTGCTGTCCAGGGCGATGTTCCGCAACAGGGCGCCCACTGGGCGGCCCAGGCCCGCGAGGTCACAGCCAACCATGCGGCAGGCACGCAGCGGCTTGCAGAATCGGTGGAGTCGGACGGGCTCGACCTGCTGCTCTGGCCGGAGAGCGCTGCAGACATCGACCCGCGGACCGACGCCGAGCAGGCCGCGCTGGTCGAAGCGGCGGCCGAAGCGGTGGACGCGCCACTGCTGATGGGAACCCAGCGGTTTCCCGACGGTCAGGACATCCGCTACAACGAGATGGTGCTGTGGCAGGCGGATCAAGGGGCCGGTTCCGCCTACGCCAAGCAGCATCCGGTCCCGTTCGGAGAGTACGTGCCCTACCGGGACCTCTTCCGGCGGATCACCCCACTTGTGGACCTGATCGGAACCGACATGGCGGCCGGCACCGACCCTGCTGAGATGTCCGTCCCCGTCGAGCGACTCGGGCGCGCCGTCGATGTCACCGTGGGCATCTGCTTCGAGGTCGCCTACGCCGACCTGATCGGCGAGGGAGTTCGCGGTGGCGGAGAACTCATCGTCATCCCCACCAACAACGCATCTTTCGGTCACTCTCAGGAGTCGACCCAACAGCTGGCGATGTCACGGTTTCGCGCGGTGGAGCACGGTCGGGCAACGGTCCAGATCTCCACGGTCGGCGCCAGCGGCATCGTCCTGCCCGACGGAACCGTGGTCCAGCGCACGGGCCTCTTCACCTCCGAGCAGATGGCCGCGACGCTCCCGCTTCGCACCAGCCTGACGCCCGCCACACGGCTCGGCACAGCACCCAGGACGACCGTCTGGGTCCTGGCGGCTGCCGCCGTCGCGGGCGGTGCGCTGAGCCGCCGCACCCGGCACAGCGGGCGGCAGTTGCTCGATGCCGGCCGTCAGGAGGTGCACCACGGCGCGCACGATGAGTTCCTGCGCGGCCGGAGCAGTGTGAAGGCATGATCGCTGGCACGCTCACGTGCCAGAGGTCGACACTCCTGCACCGATCGCCCCCACGCGGGCGCGTCACGCCAGGGTGGTGTCGAGGAGCCCCACGTTCTGCGCCACCCAGGGGAATACCCAGGTGAACAGCGCCCAGACGACGGCGAGGCCGAGCACGACCGCCTCGAGCACCCTGAACCACCGCGGTCCGGGCAGGACCCGCCAGATCGCCGCGTACATCAGGAACCCTCCAGCAGCTCGACCGGCTTGCCCTCGGACCGGGGCACCCACCCGGCGAGCTCGCCGTGGGTGATCCAGCGCTCACGGGTGCTCCACAGCGGGTGGCACGTGGTGAAGGTGATGGTTCGCGCCGTCGGCTCCTCGCCGGGCCTGCGGGGCACCGGGGCGATGACGTCGACCTGGTCCGGGGTGGTCACGTAGTCCTCGGTGACCTCGTAGACCAGCCACGCCTGCGCCGTCTCGACGACAACCCGGTCGCCGTGCTCGAGCTTGTCGATCTGGGCGAACGGTGCGCCGTAGGACTGCCGGTGGGCGGCGAGCGCGAAGTTGCCGACCTCTCCGGGCATCGCGGTGCCCGGGTAGTGGCCGGCCGCACCGGTGTTGAGCACGTCCCACATGCCCACCCCCTCGACCACCGGCACCTGGTAGTCGGCGCCCCACCGGGGGACGTGCATCGTGGCGAATCCCACGGCGTTCCCGACCGGTTCCACGGCAGGGGGCGCGTCGGTCCGCAGCTCGGCGCTCCGCTCGACCTCGGGCTCGGTGAACGTGCTGCGGATCTCCTCGACCGCGGCAGCCTGGTCGTCGCGGACCTCCAGGTCCGTCCAGAACACCTGCCAGACGACGAAGAGGCCGACGAGCACGCCCGCGGTAAGCAGCAGCTCGCCCACCAGGCCGGTCAGGACGGCTGCGGCGCTGCGGCGCGCGCGACGTCCACCGCCGGCGCGCCTGCGGCGAGCCTCCGTCGGCGCTTCGGTCGTGACCACGGGCACGACGCTACTGCACTTTCTGCACCCGTCCGTCCGGAGAACCGTCGTCGACGGAGCCACAGAAGCTCGACGGAACACCGACCTTGCCGTACCGATCGATACCCCGTAGGGTATTCCGGTCGCCGCTTCGGCGGAGAAACCCCAACCTCAGGAAACGGGTTCGTGACAGCTCTCAACACCGACAGGACGACAGACCAGACCGTGCTCGACCCCGACGCCCTCGCCGAGCGGCTCAGCTCGGCCGCGCCCCCGCGCCTGATCGACGTCCGCACCCCGGCCGAGTTCGAGACGGTCCACATCCCCGGGGCGTACAACGTCCCGCTGGACACGCTCAAGGAGCACCGCGAGGAGATCGCCCGGCACCTCGACGAGGACGTCGTCCTCGTCTGCCGCTCGGGCCAGCGGGCCACCCAGGCGAAGGAGGCCCTGGCCACGGCCGGGCTCCCCAACCTGCACCTGCTCGACGGCGGCATGCAGGCCTGGCAGGCCTCCGGCGGCGAGATCCGGCGCGGGAAGCAGAAGTGGGACCTCGAGCGTCAGGTCCGCCTCGTGGCCGGCACGGTCGTGCTCGGCAGCATCCTCGCCAGCGTCCGCGCCCCGGGCGCGAAATGGCTCGCCGCCGGTCTCGGCGGCGGTCTCACGTTCGCCTCGCTGACCAACACCTGCGCGATGGGCGCGGCACTGTCGAAGCTCCCGTACAACCGCGGGACGTCGCTGGACCCGGCCGACGCCATCGCACAGCTCCGGCCGGACACCACCACCGCCTGACGCACACCCTCCGCCGCCGTGGTGCGGCGGTGCCAAGCTGGAGCCGCCCCGTCCCCCCGCGGGGCGGCTCCTCGTCTCCCCACTGCCTCGAGGTTCAGCCGTATGGCCCGTCACGCCGCACTGCCCGATCACCGTCCTGACATGGACGTGGTCCAGCGCCGCACCGTGCGGACGATGACCCTCGCGCAGATCTTCAGCGCCCTGGGCAACGGGTCCACGCTGGCACTCGGCTCGATCCTCGCCGTCGACCTGTCCGGGAACGACGCCTTCGCCGGTACCACCACCACGGCACTGACCCTGGCACCCGCACTGCTGGCGGTGCCGCTCTCGACCCTTGCTGTGCGCCGCGGCAGGCGCACCGCCCTCACGACCGGCCTGGCGGCGGCAACCCTGGGGACCGTCCTCATCGTCGGCGCGACCGTCTGGCGACTGTTCCCGCTGCTCCTCCTCGGCGCCTTCCTGGTCGGCGTCGCCTCGGCGGTGAACCTGCAGGCCCGGTTCGCCGCCACCGACCTGGCACGTCCCGAGCACCGTGGCCGGGACCTCTCCCTGGTGGTGTGGGCGGTGACCATCGGTGCCGTCGCCGGCCCGAACATGGTCGTTCTGGGCGCGGCCCTGGCCCAGGCCGTCGGCCTCCCCGTGGAGGCCGGCCCGTTCCTCATCTCCGGCGCCGGCATGGTGCTCGGTGCCGTCCTGCTGCAGGTGGGTCTGCGGCCGGACCCGCTCCTCCTCCGCCAGGCGCTCGACGCCGCGCCGTCGGTCGCCCGGTCGGCCCCCGCCGCCGCCGGTCCCGCCGCGATCGCCCGCCCCTCGGTCCGCGACGGCTGGGCTGCCGTCCGGGGCTCGACCCGCGCCCGGGCGGCGCTGACCGTGCTGCTGGCCGCGCACACCGCGATGGTGGCGGTGATGTCCATGACGCCGCTGCATCTCCAGCACGTCGCCGGGGCGACAGCCGGGGGGCCCGCGTTCCTGACGATCGTCGGTTTCACGATCTCCCTCCACGTCGCGGGGATGTACGCGCTCTCTCCCGTGATGGGGTGGTCCGCCGACCGGTTCGGCGGCGGCGTGACCGCCCTCGGAGGGTTGGCGGTGCTGCTCGTCGCGGTCGGGTTCGCCGGCATCGGCCAGGACTCGATCACGACCGTGACGATCGGGCTGGTGCTGCTCGGGCTCGGCTGGTCGGCCGCCACGATCGCCGGCTCCGCGCTCCTCGTCGAGGCCGTCCCGCCCGCACGCCGCGTCACGGCCCAGGGCCTCTCGGACGCCCTCATGAGCGGCGCGGGTGCCCTCGGCAGCCTCGCCGCGGGGTTCGTGATGGGCCTGTCCGGCTACGGGGTCCTCAACGTGGTCATGGCCGTGCTCGTCGGTGGCGTGGCCGTTCACGCGGGCCGGACGCTGCTCGGCGGTCACCGCGCGCGCGGATGATACGGACGGGCCGTTGGTCGGCGGCCGCCGACCGGGAGCTGGATCAGGCCGCCGCGCGCGGTCCGACGAGGGCCGCGTCCCGTGGTCGCGCGGCGGTGTACCAGCCCGCGAGGAGCAGGACGATCAGCGTCACGTCGACGACGTCGCCGGCGTAGTACATCAGCTGGGCGCCAGCCTCGGCGTCGGCCAGCTCCACCCCCTCGGGCGGGTGGGCGTAGAGCCACTTGGCCAGGACGGAGTGGACGGCGATGAAGGTGACCAGCACCGCGGCGCGCACGGTCAGCGGCGCGCGGTGCGGGTCGGGGTCCACGCTCAGGATCGAGGCCGTGAAGACGTAGCCGGCGAGGAAGACGTGGGCGTGCACGCCCGCATGGACGAGCGCCGAGCCGTGCATCTGGTGGTAGAGGTCGGTGGTGTACAGCAGCCAGAGTCCGCCCGCGTTGAGCGTCGCGGCTACGGCCGGGCGGGTCACGATCCGCACGACGGGGTGGCGCAGCAGGCCCGTCAGCGTCCGGGCCCGGTCTGCCGGCAGGGCCCGCAGCGCGAGCGTGACGGGGGCACCGAGAACCAGGAGAAGCGGCGCGAGCATGCCCAGCAGCACGTGCCCGAGCATGTGGGCGGTGAAGCTGGCCCGGGCCGCCTCGGCGACCGGGCCGAGCATGGCCGCACCGGCGCAGACGAGCCCCGCGAACCACAGGGCGGTGCGGTGCACGGGCCACGGGCTGCGGTCGCGCGCGGCCCGCAGCGCGGCCGCGTAGCCGCTTGCGGCGACGAGCAGGGCGAGGACGACGCCGGTCTCGAGCAGGGGCCAGGGGCCGGCGCCGTGCTGGTGGTTCATCCCCCGCTCACGAGCTGCTGGGAGGCCGCGCCCGCCGCAGCAGGAGCAGGCCGACGAGGACGAGCAGCACGGCGGAGCCGATCCAGGCGACGTCGTAGGGCAGCAGGTCCACGTCGTAGCGGATCTGGTGGATGCGCAGCACCTTGTGGTCGACGACGCCGTCGAGGAGCTGCAGCAGCCCGACGCCGGTGACCACGGCGGCGGCCCAACGGCGCCACGCCACCTCGGTGCGCCGTCGGACGTCGGCGAGCAGGAACAGCCCCCAGATGGTGATGAACCACCCGAAGGCGTGGAAGAAGCCGTCCGCCGTCAGCGCCACCTCGGTGGTGGAGCGGTCGTAGAAGTGATGCCAGTGCAGGGCCAGATGGAAGATGAACAAGTCGATCATCGACGCCGCGATCCCGGCGCCGAACAAGAGCCCGGAGTAGACGGTCCGCCGGTCGAGGTCGATCACTCCCCGCTCGGCGGGCCGTCCGGCGGGGACGCTGGCCGCGGAGTCCGACGTCGCCATCGAGAAGGTCCTTCCGGTCCGCTGGGTCTCGTCCCGTCATCGTCGTCGACGGAGACCGGGCCCGCGCGCCGGACGCCGGCCTCGCCGGCCCCGTGGGGGCAGGCGGAGGGCCGGCGGCGCGAAGGCGCTGGGCGCCCCAGGGTCAGGAGGCGGTGGCCGCCGTCCAGCGGTCCTCGATGCGGCCCAGCCGCCAGATCGCGAGGCTGACGAGCCAGGCGGTGAGGAAGAGCGCCACGAGGGCGTACCCGACGCTGCCCATGTCCAGACCGGCCGCCCACCCGAGGAACCCGCCCGTGGGCTCGAGGTGCTCGGCGAGCAGCTGGAGCAGGACGGTGACGCCGATACCGAGGGCGGCGATGACCGACAGGACCGTGACGGTGAGGTTGTAGTAGACCTTGCGGACCGGGGCGAGGAACGCCCAGCGGTAGGCCCGAGCCATGAGAACGCCGTCGGCGGCGTCGAACAGGCTCATCCCGGCGGCGAAGAGCACCGGCAGCACGAGGATGGCGTACCAGGGCAGGGTCAGCGCTGCGGTGCCGCCGGCGAGGACGAGCAGCGCCACCTGGGTGGCGGTGTCGAACCCCAGCCCCATGAGGAGCCCGACCGGGTACATGTGCCACGGCTTCCTCACGCGGCGGGTGAACCGGCCGAGCAGCCTCGCCATCACGCCGCGGTTGTTCAGCAGCCGCTCGAGCTCGCGCTCGTCCAGGGCGGCGCCGCGCATCTCCCGGAAGACCCGCACGATGCCGCGCACGGAGCCGAGGTTCAGCAGGCCGATGAGGATGAGGAACGTGCCGGCCACGATCGAGCCGACCGTGCCGAGCGTCTGCTGCATCGCCGACCCGGAGTCGGCGACCGGACCGGCGACGGCCTTCACGCCGAGCGCGAGCAGCAGGGCGAGCCCGAAGACCACGCTGGAGTGACCGAGGGAGAACCAGAACCCCACGCTCAGTGCGGGGCGGTTCTCGCCGACGAGCTTGCGGGTGGTGTTGTCGATGGCGGCGATGTGGTCGGCGTCGAAGGCGTGGCGCGCCCCGAGCAGGAACGCGGTCACGCCGAGCCCGACGCCGAACACCCCGGCGCTGCCGACGGTGAGCTGCTGGGGCGCGACGGCGAGGAGCAGGACTCCCCAGCCGACGAGGTTGAGCAGCAGCACCACCGCGGCCATGCCGGCGACCGAGCGCTGCTCGGCGCCGCTCCACCGACGGGGCCGGGCCGTGCGCGAGGCGACGGACGCGGTCAGGGACATGGGGGCGATCCTCTCGGAGCGGGTCAGAACAGCTGAGGGATGCTGCGGGCCGCGGTGTAGAGCGCCACGATAACCAGCAGCACGGTGAAGGCGAGGTTGAGCCGGGCCGGGCTCACCCGGGACGTGATCCGGGCACCGATGAGGCTCCCGACCACCGAGGCGGCGGTGAAGGAGCCGATGAGCGCCCAGTCGAGGGTGACGTCCTGGCCGAGCCGGGACACGAGCGCGCTGGCGCTGTTGATGGTGATGACCACCAGCGAGGTGCCGACAGCCACGGGCATGGGCAACCGCAGGGCCAGCACGAGCGCGGGCACGACGGCGAAGCCGCCACCCACCCCGAAGAACCCGGTCAGCAGCCCGACGGCGGTGGCCGTCAGCAGCAGGACGCCGACGGCGCGGCAGTCGCACCGGAAGGGGCGCAGCGAGAGCATCGGGGTGGTCCGCGCCTCCACCTCGCCCTGGCCGGCGGCCTGCCTGCGGGCGGCGGCCCGCCGCCGCCGGGTCATCACCGCGGCGACGACGAGCATGAGTCCCGCGAAGGCGACGAGCAGGACGTTCTGGGGCACCGTCGTCGAGAGCAACGAGCCGAGGAACGCCCCGCCGACGCCGAGGAGGCCGAAGACCACGCCCTGCCCCAGCCGCACCCGGCCGGCGCGCAGGTGCGGCAGCATCCCGATCAGCGTCGTGATGCCGACGATGACCAGCGACGCGGTCGTCGCGGCGCGGGCGTCGAGGCCCAGGAGGTAGACGAGGGCGGGGACGGTGAGGATGGAGCCGCCGCCGCCCAGGGCGCCGAGGGTGATCCCGACGACGACCCCGAGCGGGACGGCGAGGACGAGCGCGCTCACGCCGAGGCGGTCGCCTGGTCGGAGACGATCGGCAGGCCGGCGGCCTGCGCGGAGCGGTCGAAGCTGTCGTCGACCACGACCACGCGACGGCCGGTGGCCGCGACGAGCGAGGCGGCGATGGAGGCGCGGTAGCCGGACGCGCAGTGCACCCAGACCTCACCCTCCGGCACCTCGTCCATGCGCCTGACGATGTCGTGGATCGGCAGGTGCACGGCGCCGTCGATGTGGCTGTCGCGCCACTCGCTGACGCGGCGGACGTCGAGGACGGTGACGGGCCGGTGGTGACGGACCTGCTCGAGGTCGGCGAAGCTGGCGCTGGGGAGCTCGGCGAGCGGCGCGTCGGTCCAGTCCTCCGGGCGTCCGGTGGCGGCGGCAGCGGGCCGGTCGATGCCGATCCGGGTCAGCTCGCGCTGGGCCTCGGCCACCTGGTCCGGGCTCTCGCCCAGCAGGGTGACCGGCGTGCCCCAGGGGATGAGCCAGCCGAGGTAGGTGGCGAACTGGCCGTCCAGCCCGAAGTTGAACGTGCCGGGCACGTGGCCCTTGGCGAAGGCGGTGCGGGTGCGCAGGTCCACCAGCCACTCCCCCGCCTCGAGGCGAGTGCGGAGCTGGTCCTTGTCGGCCCGCTCGGGCTCGGAGAGGTCGGAGGCGGTGGGGCCGGAGGAGTTGGCCGGGCCCATGTGCACGTAGTACGCGGGGTAGGCGTCCAGGCCGGCGAGGGTGTCGGCGACGAAGTCCTCCTCGTCCTGGGACATCACCGGGTTGATCATCCGCTCGCGGCCGATGGTCGAGGCCGTGGTGTCTCCCCCGGCGGAGGTGGCGGCGCAGAAGCTGCCGAACCCGTGGGTCGGCATGACCTTGGTGTCGTCGCTCAGCTCGGTGGCGAGCCGGCGTGCCGAGCTGTACTGGTGGCGGGCGAGCTCGTGCGTGTGGGCCTCGCCGAGCAGGTCCGGGCGGCCGGTGGAGCCGAAGAGCAGGGAGCCGCCGGAGAAGACGGCCGGGTCCTCGCCCTCGAGCACGTAGGACAGGTGGGTGAACGTGTGCCCGGGAGTGTGCATCGCCCGCACCCGCATGGTGGGGCTGACCTCGACCACGTCGCCGTCGCGGATGCCGGTCCGCTCGAAGGAGACCTCGTCGTCGGCGTTAACGTAGTACGCCGCCCCGGTCTCCTGTGCGAGGGCGTAGCCGCCGGTGACGTAGTCGTTGTGGATGTGGGTCTCGAACACGTGGGTGATACGGACGCCGGCCCTGGCGGCCGCGTCGAGGACGCGGTCGATGTCGCGCTGCGGGTCGACGACGAAGGCGACCTCCCCGTCGTGGGCCAGGTAGCTGCGGTCCCCCAGCGAAGGGGTCTCGATGGAGATGATCGTGGTGGTGGTCATGAAGCTGGTCCTTCCGGTGCGGGTCGGCGATCAGGCGGGGAGTCGCTCAGGCCTCGGCGTGCGGGCCGGTCACCACGGGGTTGCCGGCGCGGATCCAGCCGGCGGTCCCCCCGTTGACGGAGTAGGCGTCGAGGCCGGAGGCGCGCAGGTACTCGGCCGCACGCAGGCTGCGGTTACCGCTGGCGCAGATGACGTAGACGGGCTGGTTCGTCGGCAGGGCTGCGGTCCGCTGCGGGACCTCGCTCAGCGGGATGAGCTCCGCACCGGCGACGTGGCCCTGCACGTACTCACCGGGCTCACGGACGTCGACGACGAACGCGCCGTCCGCCTTCGCGGCGGCGAACTGGTCGATGGAGACCTCGGTCATGTGGCTTGTTTCCTCACTGTGGGGACATGACTCTTGATACCCTAGGGGGTATCGGGCGGCTACAACACCGCCGGTTCCGGGAGCATTCCCGCCCCCGGCCTGCAAGCTGGAAGCAGCTCCGCAGTCTGGCGTAACCATACCCCCAGGGGTATAGTTCTTGTCCAGGCGAGAGCCTCCACGCCTCCATTCCTGCACGTGACAGCCACCGGCGCATCTGCGCGACACGGCCACCAGGGGGCAAGACCCACCACCTAGTGAGGACAGAGAGATGTGCAGCCCCGCGACCTGTGAGACCTGCGGCAAGACCACCTGGACCGGGTGCGGCATGCACGCCGCGCAGGTTCTGTCCGACGTCACCCCCGACCAGCGGTGCACCTGCGACGGCCGGGCGGCGGAGGAGCTGTGGCCGTGACCGGCCCGACGGGCGTCGTCGGCGGGATGACGGCCGCCCGGGACGTCGGGGACCTCGTGCGCCACCTCGAGGCCGACGCGGTCGGCCAGCTGACGGCGGCCGCCGGCAACGAGTCCCTGTGCACGCTCTCCCGCGGCGGCGAGCCGCGACCGGCGGCGAAGTATCACGAGGGCGCCGCCGCCGCTCTGGCGCAGGTCCGCCGCGCCGTCGACAAGCAGGCTCCGGCTCAGGACCCGACGGTGACGGTGCGCGCCGTGCGCGACCGCTGGACGGCGCACGCCGGTGCGGACACGCCCGCGTGGCGCGCGTACAACGACGGCGGGCTTGACGCCCTCGACGCGCTGCTCAGCTCCACCCCGCCGAGGGACGGCATCAGGGGCAACGGCGAGGACGGTGGCGAGGCGCGTCCAGCACGTGACCGCACACCGGAGCCTGGCGCGCCCGCGACGAGAGGACCCGGCAACGAGCCGGTCACCGCCCTGCGGGGCGGCGGCGGCCGGTGGCCGCGACGGCGCACCGTCGCCACGGCGGCGCTCACACCCGTCCTTCTCGCCGCCCTGGTGACCACCGGCGGCGGCTGGATGCCGACCGAGGCCCCGCTGTGGACGGCACTCGTGGCGCTGACCGCACTGATCTCCGCCGCCACGCTGGCCACCTACCTGCCCCTGCGCGGCCAGGGCTGGCGACCGGACCTGGGCTGCAGCCCGTGCGCCGCCATGTCGGCGGGGAGCGTGCTGGCGGCCGCGTGGCTCCTCGGCTCGGCGCCGCTCCAGCCGGCGATGGCCGTCGTCGCCCTGGCGGCCGTGGCCTTCGGCCTCGTCCAGCGCCTTACCGGCGCCGCCACGACCTGCAGCACCTGAGCCCAGCACGGCCGGCCTCGGGCTGGAATATCTGGAGCCCGGCCGTGTTGAGATACCCGTAGGGGTATTACCCCAGCACGTCACGAACTACCTCGAGGAGTACAGATGGCTACCGTCAACCTCACCGCCGACACCTTCATGGACACCGTCCAGCGGGACGGCATCGTCCTCGTCGACTGGTGGGCGTCCTGGTGCGGCCCGTGCCGCATGTTCGCGCCCGTCTTCGAGAAGGCGTCCCAGAAGCACGAGGACATCGTGTTCGGCAAGGTCGACACCGAGGCCGAGCAGATGCTCGCCGCCCAGGCCGGCATCACCTCCATCCCGACGCTGATGGTCTTCCGCGACGGCATCCTGGTCTTCTCCCAGCCCGGCGCGCTGCCTGCACCCGCGCTCGAGGAGGTCATCACCGCCGTGCAGGATCTGGACATGGACAAGGTCCGCGAGCAGCTCGCGGAGCAGGAGAAGCAGTCCGCCTGACCGCGCCCGTCCCCAGCACTTCGACCGAGAGGACACCATGAGCTACGGCATCACCGTCACCGTCGAGCAGCCGTTCGACCAGGCCGTCACCGCCATCCGCGAGGCCCTTTCCGAGCAGGGCTTCGGCGTCCTGACGGAGATCGACATGGCCGCGACGCTGAAGAAGAAGCTCGACATCGACATCCCCGCGCAGGTCATCCTGGGCGCCTGCAACCCGCCCCTGGCGCACCGCGCGCTGCAGGCCGAGGAGTCGATCGGGCTGCTCCTGCCGTGCAACGTCGTCGTGCGCTCCATCGGCGACAACCGCACCGCGGTCGAGGCCCTCGACCCGCAGATCATGGTGGGAGTCACCGACAACGAGGACCTGCGCCCGGTCGCCGACGACGCGGCCGACAGGCTCCGCAAGGCCCTGACCGCCGTGGAGCAGGCATGACCACCATCGCACCACGGGGGCTTGTCACCCCCGCTCTCGCCGGGACAGACCGGCGAGACCGCCACGAGAGAGGCACTGCCATGGAGCTCGACCCGGCCGAGATGAGCAAGGTGATCAACCGGCTCAAGCGCGCCCAGGGGCAGCTCGCCGGCGTCATCCGCATGCTCGAGGACGGCCGCGAGTGCGAGGACGTCGTCACCCAGCTCTCCGCCGTCTCCAAGGCCCTCGACCGCGCCGGCTTCGCCATCATCGCCTCCGGCATGAGGCAGTGCCTGACCGAGCCCGAGGGTGAGTCGACCCTCGACGTGGAGAAGCTGCAGACGCTCTTCCTCTCGCTCGCCTGACAGCCCGCCCACGCTTCACCAGTCACGACGAGAACTCAGGAGACCGCATGACCGACGGAGTGGTGATCCACCTCGACGAGGCCGGGGAGGACAAGCACCGGGCGGTGCTGCGCAACGCACTGAATCTCCTGCCCGAGGTGCCGCCCGGCACCGCGGTCGAGCTCGTCACGCACGGGCCCGCCATCGACCTCGCCCGCCCGGGCCGGCCGACGGCCGACGCGCTGGCCGAGGCCATGGCAGCCGGAGTCAGTCTCCGGGTCTGCCGCAACTCCATGCGCTCGCAGGGGCTGACTGAGGATGACCTCGTCCCGGACGCGGTTCCCGTGTCGTCCGGCGTCGGGCACCTCGTCGCTCGTCAGCGCGAGGGCTGGGCGTACCTGCGACCCTGACGTGCCCGTCCACCCCGGCCGGCATCCGTGCCACCCAGCTCCGCTCGGCGCTGGCCGGTGCCTTCATTGACGGCGCCGCTCGAATCCCCCTTTCGACCTTGCCCAGGAGAACGCTGAATGAGCCACCTCACCCCTGACGTTCGCGACGTCATCATCGTCGGGTCCGGTCCCGCCGGGTATACCGCTGCCGTGTACGCGGCGCGGGCTAACCTGCGCCCGGTCGTCTTCGCCGGCTCGGTCACCGCGGGCGGTGCGCTGATGAACACCACCGAGGTGGAGAACTTCCCCGGCTTCCCCGAGGGCATCCTCGGCCCGGAGCTGATGGAGAACATGCAGAAGCAGGCGGAGCGCTTCGGGGCGGAGATCCGCTACGAGGACGTCGTCGCCGTCGACCTGTCCGGGGACGTCAAGATCGTCACGACGGACGACGACGAGACCTTCGCCGCCCGTGCGGTCATCCTCGCCAACGGCTCGGCCTACCGCGAGCTCGGCCTGCCCGAGGAGAAGACCTTCTCCGGGCGCGGGGTCTCCTGGTGCGCCACCTGCGACGGGTTCTTCTTCCGCAACCAGCACGTGCTGGTGGTCGGCGGCGGCGACTCCGCGATGGAGGAGGCCACCTTCCTGACCCGGTTTGTGGACAAGGTCACCGTCGTGCACCGCCGTGACGAGCTGCGCGCCTCGAAGATCATGGCCGAGCGCGCCCTGGCCAACGACAAGATCGAGTTCGCCTGGAACAGCGAGGTGGCCGCGATCCACGGCGAGCAGAAGGTGACCGGCGCGACCCTGCGCGACACCGTCACCGGCGAGACCCGGCAGATCGACGCCACCGGCATCTTCGTGGCCATCGGGCACGACCCGCGCACCCAGATCCTCCAGGGCCAGGTCCGGCTCGACGAGGAGGGCTACATCGTCGTCGACCACCCCACCACCGCCACCACCGTGCCGGGCGTCTTCGCCTGCGGCGACGCCGTCGACCACATCTACCGCCAGGCGATCACCGCCGCAGGCACCGGTGCCGCCGCCGCCCTGGACGCCGAGCGCTACCTCGCCAAGCTCCACGAGGCCGGCGAGCCCGGCACCGACACCTCCCAGACCCCCCAGGGCTCCGTCCTCGTCTGACGGCGGGTCTCGTTCCTATGGACAGCGGCGCTCGGTGTGGAGCTCGTAACGAAGGGTCCTGCCGTTCTCCTCTAGTGTCCGCGGCCGAGGCCGCGGAGGCTGCCGCGGACGTCGATCTCGCCGGCGGCCTGTTCGAGGTAGGTCTGGATCTCGCGGTACGTACCGGCCGTTGCACCCGATGTGGTGCCGGCAGATGAACCGGCGTGAAGATCGCGTGAAGCGTGAAGTTCCGGCACTCAGGCCCGGCGGGCGACGACGACCGCGTCGAGCGCTGCGGCACCGTCGTCTCCGACGGGGCGCGAGGCACGCTCGGCCCGCAGGATGCTGACACCTGAGCCGGCGAGGTCCTGGGCGACGTCGTCGGCGGTGAACAGGACGGCGGGGTTCTGCGGGCCGCCGACCCCCTCGGTGAGGTTGGTCGAGTCGTGCCCGACGACGAGCAGGGTGCCGCCGGGCGCGAGTGCGTCCGCCCCCGCCCGCAGCACGCGGCGGCGCTGGAGAGCCGGCAGTTGCAGGTAGACGATGGCGACCGCGTCGTAGGCGCGGGGTCGCGGCGGCTCTGCCACGACGTCCGCGCGGACCCATTCGATGCGGCCCGCCGTCCCGGGTGCGTGTGCCTCCTGCAGCGCGCGTGCCTTGCGGATCGCCTCGCCGGAAAAGTCGACGGCGGTCACGGTCCACCCGCGCGACGCGAACCAGATCGCGTGCCGACCCTCACCGGTGGCGACGTCCAGGGCGTGCCAGCGGGCAGGTCGGAGAAGGTCTCCACGACGAACCGGGCTGGGCTCGGCGGACCAGACGTGCGCCTGCTCGGCGTAGCGGGCGTCCCAGCTCTCCGCGTCCATGGTCAGGCCAGGGAGAGGAACAGCTTCTCGAGGCGCCTGACGTCGAGCGTGTTCCTCGCCATCGGAATCCGCCAGGCACTGACGCATGCCGGACGCGATGATGGCGAAGCCCGGCGCGGTCGAGGGCCTTGCTCACGGCAGAGAGCTGGGGTGACGACGTCGGCACAGTCCTTGCCCTCCTCGAGCATGCGGAAGAACGCCGGCGAGCTGCCCCTGCGCACGCCTGAGGGCGGTTGACCACTTGCCCATGTCCGTCGCGTCCGAGCTCCATCGTGGCCCTCCAGTGCGTCTGCCCTACCCGAAGGATACCGGGCGGGGTACCGCGAGCAGTGCGCCGTGACGTGAGTCATACCGCCGGTCACGCGCACCTCGGGAATACTGATACCCGGTGGGTATTGAACCAACGACGAAAGGAACCACCGATGACCTCACCCCAGACCCCGTCCACCTCCCTGCTCGGCCGGCTGCGTGCCCTCTTCGGAGCCTCCTCCGACGGGCGGCTCGGGACCACCGTCAGCGCCGCGCGCGCCGTGGAGCTCGTCCGCGACGGCGCGAGTCTGGTCGACGTGCGCGAGAAGGCCGAGTGGCGCTCCGGCCACGCACCGCAGGCGGTGCACATCCCCCTCGCCGACCTGGACAAGGCGCCCCGGCGCCTGGTCAAGGACCAGCCGGTCGTCGTCATGTGTGCGTCGGGCATGCGCTCGCGCACCGGGGCGAAGCACCTGCGCTCCCTGGGTTACGACGCCACGAGCGTGTCCGGGGGCATCGGTGCGTGGCAGCGCGCCGGCGGGGCAGTGCGCCGATGACGTCCCCGACACGACGCATCGTCGTTGTCGGCGGGGTGGCAGGCGGCATGAGCGCCGCCGCCCGCGCCCGCCGGCTCGACGAGCACGCCGACATCGTGGTGCTCGAGCAGGGCGAGTTCGTCTCCTTCGCGAACTGCGGACTGCCGTACCACCTGTCCGGGGAGATCGAGCGGCGCGACTCCCTGCTGCTGCACACCCGGCCACGCTCGCCACGGCCCTCAACCTCGACGTGCGCACCGGGCACCGGGTCACCTCCGTCGACGGCGGTGCGCGAGAGGTGACCGTGCGGACCGCGGAGCGGACGTACCGCCTCCCCTACGACGCCCTGGTGCTCGCGCCCGGGGCCACCGCCGTGCGCCCGCCGGTCGAGGGTCTCGACCACCCT